>JBDSMU010000096.1:0-42755 GCA_039915685.1 Gemmatimonadales bacterium
CATGGGGGTGCGGAGCTTGGGGGTGACATGGCGCAGCGCCAGGTAGAGCAGCTTGGCCGCCGCGTCCGCGTTCGGGAAATGCCCCCGGATCTTGAGTGACTTGCGCAGGGTGGCGTGCAGGCTCTCGATCGCATTGGTCGAATAGAGCAGCCGACGCACCGGCACGGGGTACACCAGCGCGGGCGAGATGCGTTCCCAGTGCCGCTGCCACAGCACGGCGATCTCGGGGTAGGCGGCGCCCAACGGACCCGCGGCAAACTGCTGCAGCGCGTGCTGGGCCGCCGCCTCGTTCGGCGCGAGATAGATCGTCCGCAATTCGCGCGCGATTTCTTTCCGTTGCCGCCAGTTGACCGTGCGCAGGCTCTGCCGCACCAGATGCACCACGCACTGTTGCACCACCGTGTCGGGGAAGACCGCTTCGATCGCCGCCGGGAAGCCGGCCAGGCCGTCGATCAGCGCGATCAGGATGTCCTGCACGCCGCGTCCCTGGAGCTCGGTCAGCACCCGCTGCCAGAACGCCGCACTCTCCTCCGCCGCGATCCAGAAGCCGAGCACGTCCTTGGTGCCATCCGGCAGGAAGCCCAGCGCGAAATACACCACCTGCTGTCGCACGATCCCTTCGGTACGCATCTTCACCCGCAGCCCATCGAGCGCGACCGCCACGTACACCGCCTCCAGCGGCCGCTGCTGCCAGCTCTGCGCCTCCTCCCAGACCGCATCGGTCACCGCCGTGATCACGTCGGTCGACACGGGCACCTGATAGCACTCCTCGAGGTGTGCCTGCAGGTCGCGCACGGTCAGCCCGCGGGCGTAGAGCGACAGCACTTTCTGGTCGAAGCCCGGCAGGCGCCGCACGCCCTTGGGCACGAAGGCCGGGGTGAACGATCCGGCTCGGTCGCGCGGAATCGCCAACGGCAACGCGCCCTCGTCGGTCAGCACCGTCTTCGGCGTCGTCCCGTTGCGCGCATTGCCGTCGTCGGCGCGCCCCGCGCCGGGCGGATAGCCCAGGTGCGCCGTCAACTCGGCCTGCAGCACCTGCTCCACCATGCGCTGCTTCAACTGGCGGAAGACCGCCTCCATCTGCTCCGGCGTCTCCACGCCAGCGACGAGCGCCTCCACCGCCGCTTGCTGCGGGTCCTGCTGCTTGCGTCGAGCCATCACTACCTCCTCTGGTAGGATATGGCTCATACACAGACTTTGCGACAGGCCCTTGAGAGGTTGAGAGGTGGAACCCCTCGAACCCTTCAACCCTTCGACCTCTCAACCTTTCAACCCTTCAACCCTTCAACCCTTCGACCTCTCAACCTCTCAACCTCTCAACCTTCAGTTATCTTGCCTCCTTGCCAATCTCAAGGCCAATCTCAAGGATTTTTTCGCATGCCCGATCTTGCCGAACGTGTCGCAGAAATGAAGCAGCGCCTGGTCGAACTCCGGGAGTTTCTTTGACGTCGATCGCAAGGTGGCCCGTCTTGACGACCTCGAATCGCGCCAGGCCGATCCGGCGTTCTGGGCCGACAGCGGTCGCGCTCGCGAGCAGGTCCAGGAAGTCAAGACGCTGAAGGGTTGGGTCACGCCCTTTTTGGAGCTCGTGACCCGGCTCGACGACGCCGAGGGGCTTCTCGAGCTGCTTGATGCCGAGCCCGACGCGGAGATGGCCACCGAACTCGACGTCGAGGTGAAACGCGCCGGCGTTGACCTCGACGACCTCGAGTTGCAGACGATGCTGCAGGGCCCCGACGATTCGCGGGGCGCGATCGTCACGATCCACCCGGGCGCCGGTGGCACCGAGTCGCAGGACTGGGCTGAGATGCTGCTGCGCATGTACGTGCGCTGGGCAGAACGGAAGGGCCTGAAGGTGTCAATCCTTGATCGTATGGACGGTGAGGAGGCCGGGATCAAGTCGGTGACCATCGAACTCGCTGGACAGTATGCCTATGGCTACCTGAAGGCTGAGAAGGGCGTGCACCGACTCGTACGAATCTCGCCCTACGATTCGCAGGCGCGGCGGCACACCTCGTTCGCATCGGTATTCGTCTATCCCGACATCGATGACACGATCGAGGTCGACCTCCGTGACGAGGACATCCGAATGGACGTCTATCGCGCCTCGGGCGCGGGCGGCCAGCATGTCAACAAGACGTCGTCGGCCGTTCGCCTGACGCACGAGCCCACCGGCCTCGTGGTGACTTGTCAGCAGGAGCGCTCGCAGTTCAAGAACAAGGATACGGCGATGAAGATGCTCCGGGCTGCGATCTACCAACTCAAGCTGGAGGAGCAGGAGGCCGAGAAGGCGCTGGTCGAAGCCACGAAGACCGACAACTCATGGGGCAACCAGATTCGCTCGTATGTCTTCCAGCCCTACACCATGGTCAACGATCACCGCACCGAACTCAAGCTGACCGACGTACAGGCAGTGATGAACGGCGATCTCGATCCGTTCATCCATGCGTTCCTGAAGCGTTTCGGGGGCCGACCCGGATGAACATCGATCCACTGGAACGCGGTTACGTCGAGGAGGGGCGCCGCGACAAGCGCCGCCAGCTCGAGGCACTCGGCGTACCCACGTTCGCGTATGCCTACACGCGCACCCACGCCGCGGCCGAAGCGATCAACGCGTATGACGACGCCATGGGTGATGATGGCCCGCAGGTACGGGTAGCCGGCCGGCTCGTCGCGTTGCGGGGCCAGGGTCGCACCATGTTTGCGCACCTCGAAGATGCATCGGGCCGGGTCCAGCTCTACCTCCGTCGCGACGCGGTCGAGGCCGCATGGCCAATGCTCGAACTGCTCGACCTCGATGACCATGTCGGTGTCGCCGGCACGATGTTCCGCACCCGCACCGGCGAGGTGTCGGTCAAGGTGTCTGACATCGAGTTGCTCGCAAAGTCGCTGCGGCCCCTCCCTCGCGGCAAGGTCGAGAAACTCGACGACGGCACGACGTTGGTGCATGGTGGCCTCACCGATCCTGAGGTCCGATTCAGGCAGCGGTACGCCGATTTTGCCGTCCACCCGGAGTTGCGCGACATTTTCGTGCTGCGCGCCAGGGTGATCGCGTTCATCCGCCGATTCCTCGACGAGCGCGGGTTCCTCGAGGTCGAGACACCGGTCCTGCAACCGCTCTACGGCGGTGCCTCGGCACGACCGTTCGTCACCCACCACAACACGCTCGACATGCCGCTTTTCCTGCGGATCGCCGACGAGCTCTATCTCAAGCGGCTGATCGTCGGCGGATTCGAGCGAGTCTACGAGATCGGCCACGACTTCCGCAACGAGGGTATCGACCGGACGCACAGCCCGGAGTTCACCATGCTCGAGTGGTACGAGGCATATGCCGACTACCACGATATCATGGCTCGTGTCGAGGACTTGATCCCCGGCCTGGTGCAGGATTGTCTTGGTACGCTCGCGATCGAGCGACGCGGCGTGCCGCTTGATTTCACGCCGCCTTACCGTCGAGTCTCATTCGTCGCTGGGATCCGTGACGCCGTGGGCCTGGACGTGCTAGAGGACGGCGAAGGCGCGATGCGGGAGTTCCTCGTCAGCCGTGGCACGACCCGCGATGAGGCTGCCGGGATGGCGGGCGGACGACTGCTCGACGAAGTCTTCGCGGTGGCGCTTGAACCCGCACTCGTGCAGCCAACGTTCCTGCTCGATTATCCGCTCGCCCTGTCGCCGCTGGCCAAGCCGCATCGCGACGATCCGCGGCTCACCGAGCGCTTTGAATTCTTTGTCCTCGGACGCGAAATGGGGAATGCCTTCAGCGAACTGAACGACCCCGATGACCAACGTCGGCGGTTCGAGGATCAGGGAATGCAACGGACTGCCGGCGACGATGAAGCGCAGCAGTTCGACGCTGATTATATCCGGGCACTGGAGTATGGCATGCCCCCGACCGGGGGGATCGGGATGGGCATCGACCGACTGGTGGCGCTCCTTGCTGACCAGGCGAGCATCCGTGACGTGATCCTCTTTCCGGCGATGCGTCCCGATGGTACGGGCGCGAGCGACGGCGAGGGCTGAACCGTGCCGCGTTGGTGGCCGTCGCCCCTCGAACGCCGCATCGCGCTGCGCTATCTCCGCGGGCAGCGCGGCACGCGCACCACGTCACTGCAGACGCTGATCGCCATCGGTGGCATCGCCGCGGGCGTCACCGCGCTCATCATTGTGCTCGGTGTGATGAATGGGCTGCGCGACGACCTCCGCGACCGCATCCTGATCGCTACGCCACACCTGCATGTTCTCACCTATGGCGAGGATCTCCGCATCGACGATTGGGAGATCCCGCTGGCGAAGATCCGCGACGTCCCGGGTGTCGTCGCCGCAGCGCCCGAGGTGGTGGCGATGACGCTGCTCACCAATCGCGCGGGACACCCCGAAGTCGCCAAGGTGTATGGCCTCGAACCGGTTTCGCCCGCCACCGACGTCACCAAGATTCCGGACGCGCTCAAGTCGGGCGACATGCGCGTGATCGAGGCGACCGATTCGCTGCAGGCTGGCATGACCCTTGGTTCGCGGCTCGCCGAGCGCCTCAACGCATACCCCGGTGATCACTTGCGGGTGCTTGCTCCGGTGTCGTCGCGTCGCAGTCCGGTGACCGGTCAGTTCACGCCGGTGTTCTGGATGGTCGAGGTCACCGGGATCTTCGAGACCGGGATGTTCCTCTACGACAACGAGTTCATGGTGATGGACCGGGAGGCCGCCCAGCGATTCACCGGTCTGGGCAGCGCGGTGTCAGGTATCGCGGTGCGGGTGACTGATGCGTGGGAGGCACCCGCTGTCGGCGCCAAGATCGAGGAAATCCTTGGACCTGAGTACCGCGTCGATACCTGGCAGATGCAGAACAGCACGCTGTTTCAGGCACTTGAGCTGGAGAAGCTCGCGATGGGGCTGGTCATCTTCTGCATCATGATCGTCGCTGCGTTCAACATCGTCGGCACCCTCACCATGGTCGTCGCGTTCAAAACCCGCGAGATCGGAATCCTTCAGGCGATGGGTCTGCCTGCCGCCGGAATCGGTCGCATTTTCCTCGCGCAGGGCGCGATCGTCGGCCTCCTCGGCACGGGAATCGGACTCATCCTCGGGCTGGCGATCGCGCTCATCGTGGACCGCACCGGGTGGATCACCATCGATCCGAGCATCTACTTCATCGAGCATCTGCCGGTGCACGTCGAGGTGTTTGACGTGGCAGTGGTCGTGGTGGCCAGTGTCGCGCTCGCGGTGCTAGCCACGATCATGCCGTCCCGCCGCGCGTCCAAGCTCGCGCCCGTTGACGCGATCCGCGACGAATGACGCCGATTCTCGACGCCCGTGCACTCCGCCGTCATTTTGTCGGCGGCGATGGCGCGTCCTTCACCGTGCTCGACGGCACTGATCTGCAGGCGGCGGCGGGTGAGTTTGTCGCCATCGTCGGGGCGAGCGGCTGCGGCAAGAGCACGCTGCTCCACCTCCTCGGCGGACTCGACCGCCCCGACAGTGGCGACATCACGATCGAGGGTGTGGCGCTGTCAGCTCTCGACGATCCGTCGCTCGCGCGGCTGCGCAACCGCCGCATCGGGTTTGTCTTTCAGTTCCATCACCTGTTGCGCGACTTCACGGCGCGCGAGAACGTGATGATACCGCTCCTGATCGACGGTGTCGCGGAGTCCGCGGCGCGTGACCGTGCCGACGCGATCATCGCGCAACTCGGGATCGCCGCCCGCACAGATTCGCGCGTTACCCTGCTATCCGGCGGCGAGCAGCAACGCGTGGCGCTCGCGCGCGCAATGGTCACCGCACCGGCGGTGCTCCTGCTCGACGAACCCACCGGGAATCTCGACCCACCAACCGCGGCACGGATGCATGAACTCATCACCACGATTGCGCGCGTCGAGCGCACTGCGGTAGTGGCAGTCACCCACTCTCGCGCGCTGGCCGCACTTGCCGACCGTGTTCTGGCGCTTGAGAATGGCGTCCTCCGGCCCGCGGAGCGCGTCGAGGCGATCGCATGACAACCTGTCAGGCGTGTCACGAGCGCGAAGCGGCCGTGCACCTCACGCAGATCGTGGGTGACCAGGTCACCACGTTGCACCTGTGCGGCAAGTGCGCCGCCGAACGCGGCGTCGAGACCCAGGCGGAAGTGGCACAGACACCGCTCGGCGCCTTCCTCGCCACCATGGGGAAGGGGGGGGCACCACTTGCAGCGGCGGCGGCGGGCGCCGAGGCGTGCCCGGAATGCGGTGCGACGCTCCAGGATTTTCGCGCATCGGGCAAGGTAGGCTGCCCCATCTGCTGGACGGCGTTCGAGCGACCGCTCAGGGATCTGCTCAGGCGCCTCCAGGGCGCCGTGCGTCACACGGGTGAAACGTATGCCGACCCCGGCGCACCAACCGATCCGGTTGAGGTTGTCGCGCGCGAGCGCGCTTCACTACGGGAACGGCTTCGGGTGTCGATCGAGATGGAACAGTTCGAGTTGGCGGCTGAACTGCGCGACCGACTTCGGGCAATGGAGGCATGATGGACCCGCTCGTTCCGGAACGCGCCACGCCGTGGCTGAGTGGCGATGGACCGATGAGCCACCTCGTGCTCTCGACCCGTGTACGGCTCGCCCGGAACCTCGCTGAGCGAGCGTTCTGGGGGCGGAATACCCCGCTCGACCGGGAGAGCGTGGTGCGGACGGTCGAAGCCGCCGTACGCGACATCCCCGAGTTAAACGACGCGTCGACCGTCCGGCTCGACGGGCTTCCGCGGCTCACACGCCTGTGGCTGCACGAGCGGCAGACCGTGTCCAGAGAACTGGCGGGGCTTGAGGCATCGGGGAAGGTGCGGAGCGGGGCGGCAGTGGTCATCGCGCCGAGCTTGAGCGTCATGCTCAACGAAGAGGATCACCTCCGCCTGCAAGGGCTGCGATCGGGCTTCGCGCTGGAGGCTGCGTACGCCGACACGGATGTGGTCGATCAGGCTCTGGGACAGCGGCTTTCCTTCGCCTTCCACCCGGAGTTTGGCTATCTTACGAGCTGTCCGACGAACGTTGGAACGGGGCTCCGGGCGTCAGTATTGATCCATCTTCCCGGCCTCGTGCTGACCCGCGAGATTACCAAGGTCCTTCAGGGACTGGCGCAGGTCGGGCTGACGTATCGCGGGCTATATGGCGAGGGAAGCGAGGTGCTGGGAAATCTCTTCCAGCTTTCGAACCAGACCACCCTCGGCAAGTCTGAGGGCGAGCTGCTCGATCACCTCGGCCGACTCGTCCGGCAGGTCATGGAATACGAGGAACGCGCGCGGGATGTGCTGAGACGCGACGCGCCGAATGCCCTCGATGACAAGGTGTGGCGTGCTTGGGGTTTGTTGCGGCACGCACGGTCCATGTCGTTCGAGGAAACGCTGAACCTTCTGAGCGGCGTGCGACTCGGGCAGGGGATGGGAATCCTCCCGGACGTCCCGCTCCACACGTTGAACCGACTGCTGGTGCTGGCGCAGAATGCGCACGTTGCCCGCGCAGCCGGGACCGATCTGGACGACGACCTGCTCCCGGTTCACCGGGCCCAGATTGTCCGGCAGATGCTCGATCATGATGGAGAAGGCCGATGAATGGCTACAACTTCACCGACCGCGTGCGGAAGGTGCTGCAGATGGCCCGCGAGGAAGCTGCGCGCCTGCATCACGAGTACGTCGGGACGGAGCACATCCTCCTCGGGTTGATCCGTGAGGGCGAGGGCGTCGCAGCCGCGGTGCTCACCAACCTCGGTGTCGAGCTTGAGGACGTGCAGCAGAAAATCGAAGAGACGGTGAAAAAGGGAAAGGCCGCGGCAGCCGCCGGGCCGGAACTGCCGTATACCTCGCGCGCCAAGAAGGTGCTGGAACTCGCCATGATGGAGGCGCGCGAACTCAATCATTCCTATGTCGGCACCGAACACCTGCTGCTCGGCCTGCTGCGCGAGGAGAAGGGCATCGCGGCGCAGGTCCTTGCCGATGGAGGGATCACGCTCGAGCAGGCCCGGGCCGAAACGCTGCGCCTGCTTGGCGGCGAAATGCCGCAACCTCCGGCCAGCACCGCATCGTCATCAAAGTCCGAGTCGAGCGGCCCACAGGTCGTGCCGCCAAAGTCGGAGAAGAAGTCAAAGACGCCGGCGCTCGATCATTTCTGTCGCGACCTCACCGCACTCGCTGCCGAAGACGCCCTCGACCCAACAATCGGTCGCGCCACGGAGATCGAGCGGGTCATGGAGATCCTGGCCCGCCGCAAGAAGAACAATCCGGTGCTGATCGGTGAACCCGGTGTCGGCAAGACGGCGATCGTCGAAGGACTCGCACTCCTGGTCGCAAGTGGCCAGTGCCCCGACGTGCTGCGCGACCATCGCGTTCTGTCGCTCGATATGGCTGCGGTCATCGCTGGCACGAAATACCGCGGTCAGTTCGAGGAGCGCCTGAAGGCCGTGATGAACGAGATTGCGGCGAGCAAGAATGTCGTCCTCTTCATCGACGAGTTGCACACACTCGTCGGTGCCGGCGCGGCGGAAGGGGCAATCGATGCTTCCAACATGCTGAAGCCGGCGCTTGCCCGCGGCGAGCTGCAGTGCGTCGGGGCGTCGACCCTGAACGAGTACCGCAAGTACATCGAGAAGGACGGAGCCCTCGAGCGCCGATTCCAGACGGTGATGGTCGAGCCGCCCAGCGTCGATGAAACGGTCGAGATCCTCAAGGGACTCCGCAAGAAGTACGAGGAGCACCATCGGATCACGATTCCCGATGCGACCATTCGTGCCGCTGCCGAGATGTCCGATCGGTACATCACCGACCGCTTCCTGCCGGACAAGGCCATTGACGTCATCGACGAGGCTGGAGCGCGCGCTCGACTTGCATCGCAGCATCCGCCCGCCGAAGTGGGCGAGCTCAAAACCCAACTCGAGAAGGTCACCGCCGACAAGGAAGAGGCCGTCCGCGACCAGAACTTCGAGAAGGCGGCCGCACTGCGCGATCGTGAGCGCGAGCTGCAGCAGCAGATCCGCCAGGTGCAGGAGGACTGGGAGAAGGAGCGCCAGACGCGCCGCCCGGTGATCGACGAGGACGCCATCGCATTCATCGTCGGCCGCTGGACGGGCATCCCCGTGATGCGGATCCAGGAGGCCGAGGCCCAGCGTCTGCTGCGGATGGAGGACGAGCTGCATCGGTCGGTGATCGGTCAGGACGAGGCGATCATCGCGGTGTCGCGCGCCATCCGACGCTCGCGGGCAGGGCTCAAGGATCCGAATCGTCCGATCGGCTCGTTCATTTTCTCCGGACCCACCGGCGTCGGCAAGACCGAGCTTGCCCGATCGCTGGCCAAGTTTCTCTTCAACGATCCGACGGCGCTGATTCGCGTCGACATGTCGGAATACATGGAGAAATTTTCGGTTTCGCGCCTGATCGGTGCGCCACCGGGCTACGTGGGTTATGAGGACTCGGGCACCCTCACCAAGGCGGTGCGTCGGAAGCCCTACTCGGTGGTACTCCTCGACGAGATCGAGAAGGCCCATCCGGATGTCTTCAACATCTTGCTGCAGGTGCTCGATGAGGGCCACCTCACCGACAACTATGGCCGCGTGATCGATTTCAAGAACACCGTGGTCATCATGACATCGAATGTGGGCGCCCGCGACATCATGCAAGGCAAGTCGCTCGGATTCCATGCCGCTGATGGCGCGCGTTCGTACGAGAAGATGGCCGAGACCGTGAAGGAGGAGATCAACAAGGTGTTCAATCCGGAATTCATCAACCGGCTTGACGATGTGATCGTCTTCCATCCGCTCGATCGAGACCATATCGCGAAGATCGTACAGGTATTGCTGGCCGAGGTCACGCGCCGACTCGGCGACGAAGTGCGGCTTACCGAGGCGGCGATCTCGTTCCTGGCGGACAAGGGTTACGACCCGAGCTTCGGTGCACGGCCGCTCAAGCGGGCGATCCAGCGATACGTCGAGGATCCGTTGAGCGACCGGCTCCTGAGCGGCGATCTGACCACGGGCGAGGAGATCGAGGTCGACGTCGCGCCCGAGGGCGATCGCCTCACCTTCCGTGCCCTGACGCGGACGGAAGCCTGAGCGCGGCTGTCCGGCGGCGTGGGCTGATCGTGCGCACCATGCTCATCGCGTCGCTTGCCGGCGTGTTGGCCATGCCGGCAGCGGCGCAGGACAACGGCTTGCCCTTGCCGCCGTCGGTTGACTCGCTGGCGGTGGAGGGCAATTCGCGGATCGCGAGCAGCCTGATCACGGCGATGTCCGGGATCACTGTCAACGCCGTCAGCACGTACCGCGACATTCAACGCGCCATCACGAACATCTATCGCTCGGGCCAGTTCGATGAGGTCCGCATCGAGCAGCGCGACAACGAGGGCCGGCTGGTATTGGTCATCATCGTGGCGGAGCGCCCGATGCTGCGCGCGTGGAGTGTGCGCGGCGCGAGCAAGATCTCGCCGCGAGATGTGCGGGACCGCATCAGCCTGCGAGCTGGTCGGCCGCTCGACCGTGCGGCAATGGCCACATCCCGCTATCAGATCGACTCGATGTACCGCCACGAGGGCTACTACGCCGCTCGCGTGAGGGCGCTGATCGACTCGACTACCGACGGCGGTGTGAACGTCGTCTTTGACGTCGCCGAAGGCAGCCGCATCGCGATCGCACGCGTCGATGTCTCGGGCAATGCCAAGTTCCCGGACAGCGACCTCGTTGGCGCGATCGCCTCGAAACCCGAGGGCTTCTGGTGGTTCCGTCCCGGTGAGTACGATGAGGCCACGGTGGATCGCGACGTTCGGGACAGGCTGCCCAACTGGTACGCCGACCGGGGCTATGTCGACTTTCAAGTGGTGCGCGACACCCTGCTGACGGACGATGATCGTGGCAAGGCCGTGCTTGACCTCACCGTCGAGGAGGGGCCGCAGTATCTGGTCGGCTCATTTGAGGTCGTGGGTAACCGCCGCTTTTCGCTGGAGCAGCTGGCCGGTGATCACTTTCCGTTCGCGACCGCCGACAAGGCAAATACTGGCCAGGTGATCGGGGTACCGTTCAATCGTAGCGAGTGGGCGTCGGCCACCGAACGAGTCAGCAATCAGTACCTCAACAACGGGTACATCTACGCCCAGATCGAGCCGGAAGAAGCCCGCCGCACGCTCCCCGACGGCAGCCATGTCCTCGACCTGCGCTGGCGTATCGTCGAGGGCCAACCGGCGACGATCAACAAGATCCTGATCCTCGGCAATGATGTCACCCATGAGCGGGTGATCCGCGAGGCGATCGTGGTGCTGCCTGGCGAATTGTTCAATCGCGATCGGCTGATCCGCTCGTACCAGAATGTGAACAACCTCGGATTCTTCGAGCAGCCCATGCCATTCTTCGACGTCAAGTCGAACGACGCCGGCGACGTCGACCTCACACTCACCGTGACGGAGAAGCGCACCGGCAATATCAACTTCGGCGCATCGGTCGGGCAGGGCACCGGACTCGGTGGGTTCCTCGGTCTCGAAGAGCCGAACCTCTTTGGTCGAGGCAAACGCGGGCGCCTGCAGTGGCAGTTCGGTCGCAACATCAACGACTTCACGTTGAGTTACACCGACCCGGCGATCAACGAGAGCCGGATCTCCGGCACCTTGTCGGTGTACAACTCGCGGCAGCGTTTCGTGATCGGCGATCTCGGTCGACGCCAGCAGGAGGGTGGCTCACTGCAGCTCGGACTCCCCCTGCTCGGTTCGCGCTACACCCGGATCTTCGCGTCGTACGGCTTCCAGCGGATCCGATACACCGAGGGCTCGGCTGACATTCAGGCGCAATTTCAGTGCGCGCCGTGTTCCCGCTCGACCCTCGGGCTCTCGGTGCTTCGAGACGTCCGCGTCGGGCTGCCGTTCCCGGTGGCCGGGTCACTCGCGTCCGTTGGCGTTGAGCAGAACGGCGGGCCGCTGGGCGGAACCGGCGACTACCAGAAGGTCGATCTCGACACCCGCTGGTATGCGCCGATCGGCGTGGCGGGGGGCGGCGGACAGGTGGGCAGCGGCATCCAGTTCACCCTGGGTCTAACGGCGAAATCCGGGTTCATTTTCGGGAATCCCGGCGGCTTCTTCACGGAACTCTATTCGCTGGGCGGCGTACAGTATGGTATCCCGTTGCGGGGGTACGACGAATTCTCCATCACGCCCAACGGGTACGATGCATTCGCGGGTTCGTCCCGGGCCAGTGCCGGGGCTTTCGGCAAGGCCTACGCGGCGTTCACCGTGGAGGCAGGCGCTCGGCTCTCACAGGCGCTCTACCTCAGTACCTTTTTCGATGCCGGTAACGTCTACCGGAGCGTCAGGCAGTACGATCCTACCCGGCTTTTCCGGGGCGCCGGTGTCGGCGCCGCGTTAATTTCCCCGCTCGGTCCGATCGGCGTGGATGTTGGGTACGGATTCGACAAGACCGACGCCTTTGGCCGCCCGGCGCCGGGATGGCAAGTCCATTTCCGTCTCGGCAACTTCTTCTGACCGGAGCTCGGTGCCTCGCACCGAAGCCCCAAGGACCATGACGATGCGCTTCGTTTCGATTATTCGCTCCCTGATCATTGCTGCCGCGTTCGTGGGCACGGCGTCCGGAGCATCGGCACAGGCCGCTCCCGGGCGCGTCGCGTACATCACCGCCCGAGCAGTCTTGCAGGAGACGCCCGGCTATGCGGCAGCGGAATCCCTGTGGGTGCGCGAGATCGACGGTTTCCGCGATGAGATCACTCGGCTTCAGACTACGCTCGATTCCGCAGCCACGAAGTTCGAGGAGTCGTCCGTGATGCTCTCGGCCACCAAGCGCAACGACGAACGGCGCAAGCTGGTCGACCAGCAGGCCGGACTGCAGCGACGCGAGCAGGAATTGCAGCAGCGTGCCGCAGCACGCCGTCAGGAACTGGTCGCCCCCTTTGAGCAGCGCGTCACCCAAATGATCGAGGCCGTCCGCAAGGAAGGCAATTACGCCCTCGTCTTTGATGTCTCGGGTCAGGCCAACCAGATTGTTGCCGCCGATCTCACGCTTGATCTCACCCAGCGCGTCATCGAACGAATCAAGCAGTCGGCACCGGCGGCGTCGGGCGGAGCCCCGAGGAACGACTGACCAACGTCACCTCGGTTCCGATGACGGCTCAGGCGGTCGCCGACTTGGTCGGTGGCCGCCTGTGTGGTCCCGGAGGGGTCCGCCTCCTGCACGTCCGCACGCTGGAGCGGGCCGGACCCGACGCGCTCGCGATGTGCGTGGGCACCAAATGGGCCGCAGCGCTGGCATCCTCGGCTGCGGGCGCGGTGCTCCTCCCCGAGGTGCTTGAGCATCACGCTGGACCGGCCACTCGCATCGTGGTCGCGGATCCGGCCCGCGCAATGGCCGACGCGGCCCGGGCCATCGCGCCGCTTCCCGCGCCGGCGATCGGGGTTGATCCCACTGCATCCGTAGGGGCTGGAACCACCATTGGACGCGGGGTTTCCGTTGGACGTTTTACGGTGATCGGCGCCGGGGTACGGGTGGGAGACGAGGCCGTCATCGGCACCCACGTCGTCGTCGAGGATGGCGTGTCACTGGGGACCGGTGTCCGGCTGGACGCGCATGTGGTGGTGCACGCAGGCGCGGTGCTCGGCGACCGGGTATGGTGCAAGGCGCACGCGGTGATCGGTGGGGCAGGGTATGGTTTCCTCAGCGGGGACGGGCGACACGAGAGAGTCCCGCAGGTGGGCGGTTGCATTCTCGGCGATGATGTCGAAGTTGGATCCATCACCTGCATCGACCGCGGTTCGCTCGACGACACGGTAATCGGCCGCGGGACCAAGATCGATAACCACGTCCATGTCGGACACAACGTCCGGATTGGTGAGCACTGCCTGCTGATGGCGGGGGTCGGAATTTCTGGCAGCACCCGGATCGGCAACCGGGTCGTGATCGCGGGGCAGGCGGGCATTGCGGGCCACCTCACGATCGGAGACGACGCGAGGATTGGGGGTCAGGCCGGCGTGATCTCGTCGGTACCCGCTGGCGGGGCCGTTTCAGGCTTCCCGGCAAGGCCCCACCGCGATTTTCTCAAGAGTGTCGCGGCGATGTATCGTCTCGCGCCACACGTCGATGCGCTCGAGGCGCTCGGCAGGGAGGACGCTGATGGCTAGGCGCACGCTCGCAGGATACGCCAACGTCACTGGCGCCGCGCTCCATACTGGCGGCATCACCACCGTATGCCTTGGACCCGGTGAGTCCGGCAGCGGCATCATCTTCCGGCGCACGGACCTGGAAGGCTTGCCGGTGATCCCCGCTCGGATTGGCGGGGTCGATGTCACCGAGCGACGCACCGGCCTCGCGCATGGCGACGCGCGAGTAGAAACGATCGAGCACCTGCTTGCCGCTGCGCACGCACTCGGCATTGACGACCTTGCGGTTGAGATCGACGGATGCGAACCGCCGATTCTCGACGGCTCGTTCCTCCCTTGGTTCGACGCGTTCGAGAGCGCCGGCGTCGTCGACGCCCCGGGTGAACCGGCTACACTCGCGGTGGCAGAACCGTTCACGGTGCAGGCAGGCGACGCAAGCTACGTGGTCACCGCGGCGCCTTCACTTCGGATAACGGCTACCATCGAGTGGGACCACCCCGTCATCGGTCGCCAGAGCGCCAGCCACGAGATAACCCCGGAGACGTTCCGGCGGGAGATCGCCCCGGCGCGGACCTTCGGGTTCATGCACGAGGTCGAGGCGCTGCAGTCGAGGGGTCTCCTTCAGGGCGCGTCGCCGGAGATGGCTGTGGTGCTCTCCGACGACGCAGTCGCGACCGGCGCGCTGCGCTGGCGCGATGAGTTCGTGCGGCACAAGATCGGCGACATTGTGGGCGACCTCGCGCTGCTTGGTGCACGGGTGCGTGCCCACATCGTGGCCGAGCGCCCGAGCCACCAGGGGAACATTGCGCTGGCCACCGCGATCAACCGCCGCGCCCAGCGCACCGACCCCACCGGCCTCGACATTACGCAGATCATGCAGGTGCTGCCGCACCGTTGGCCATTCCTTCTTGTCGACCGCATCGTCGAGATCGAGCCAGGTACCCGCATTGTGGGGCTCAAGAACGTCACCATCAACGAGCCATTCTTTCAAGGACACTTCCCTGGCCATCCGATCATGCCGGGCGTGCTGATCGTCGAGGCGATGGCGCAAGTGGGCGGCATGTTGCTGATGGATCATTTCGACAACGCGGACAACAAGGTGGTGTATTTCGCGTCGATCGATGGGGTGAAATTCCGCCGTCCAGTGCGGCCCGGCGACCAGCTTCGCTTCGAGGTCGACTTGGTACAATTGCGGGGCCGCACCTGCAAGGTGCGAGGGCAGGCTTTCGTCGATGGCAAGGTGGTATGCGAGGCCGACATGATGGCGCAGGTCATGGACCGGTGACACCGCGGATACACGCCTCCGCGCTGGTCGATCCGACCGCTGAGATCGCACCCGATGCGGTCGTCGGCGCGTTTGCGATCATCGGGCCACGGGTCGTCGTGGGGGCGGGTTGTCAGGTCGCGGCCCGCGCAACGCTTGAGCGCAACGTGATCCTTGGTTCGGGGGTGCACGTCGGCAACGGCTCCATCCTCGGTGGTCCACCGCAGGACCTCAAATACCGCGACGAGGAAACGTGGGTCGAGATAGGCGATGACACGATCATCCGCGAACATACGACCATTAATCGCGGGACGACAGCATCGGGCCGCACTCGCGTGGGGCGTGGCTGCTTCATCATGACATACGTGCACCTCGCGCACGACTGCGAGCTTGGCGACGGCGTGATCATTGCCAACGGCACCCAGCTTGCCGGTCATGTGACGATCCACGACCGAGCGGCGTTATCTGGATTGGTGGCGGTGCACCAGTTCGTGACCATCGGTGCGCACTCGTTCATCGGTGGAGCGACGCGGGTCAACCAGGACATTCCACCCTACGTCAAGGCTGTGGGCAACCCGGTCGAACTGTATGGATTGAACTCCGTCGGGTTGCAGCGTCAAGGTTTCTCGCCGGACACGATTGCCACGCTCAAGCGTGCCTACCGGCTCTTCTTCAACAGCGACCTCAATCTCACGCAGGCGCTCGAACGAGCACGCACCGACCTCCCGGAAAGCGACGAGGTCACGCGCTTCATCGAGTTCGTGTCGTCGTCCCAGCGCGGCGTACCGGCGTGACCGAGCGCGTCCCCGTTGGGGTGGTGGGCGTGGGCGCGCTCGGGCGCCATCACGCCCGGCACTATGCCGCGATGCACGGCGCGGAACTGGTCGGGATTCATGACGCCGATCATGACCGAGCCGAGGCAATTGCCGACGAAGTGGGATGTCGGGTGTTCCGCTCGCTGCCCGAGCTCCTTGGAGCCGTGCGGGCGGTTTCGGTGGCGGTGCCGACGTCCTACCATCGTGAAGTGGGCTTGGCATGCCTCGGCGCCGGTGTATCGGTGCTGATGGAGAAGCCGATTGCCACCACGCTGGATGAGGCCGACGAGATGCTCGCTGAAGCCACTCGCCACACGGTAACCTTTGCCGTGGGACACATCGAGCGGTTCAATCGGGCCATTCGCGCCGCCGGGACGATGATCGAGAATCCCATCTTCATCGAGGGGATCCGCCTTGCGCCGTTCCAGCCGCGGGGGACGGATGTCGCGGTCGTCCTCGACCTGATGATCCACGACCTCGACATCACCAACCACCTCGTGGCTGGTGCGCCGGCCACCGATGTGCGTGCCAGTGGCGTGAGCGTGCTGTCCTCACATCTCGACATGGTGAACGCGCGGGTCGAGTTTGCGGGGGGCGCCGTCGCGTCGATCACGGCGTCGCGGGTTGCTCGTGAGAAGGTGCGTCGACTCCGCATCTTTCAGTCATCGGGGTATCTCTCCCTCGACCTCGCCACCGGCACCGGTGCGTTCATGCGGTTGCGCGATGGCTGGCGCCCTGGCAGCGGCGAGAGTATCGAGGAGATTGTCGAGACCGTTCCGCTCGACGCCCCGAAGGCTGATGCCCTCGGTCTCGAACTTGCCGCGTTTACCGCCGCCGTGCGCGGCGAGCCCGCAGCGATTGTCGATGCCGCTGAGGGCCGTGCCGCACTGGCGCTGGCGCTCGATGTCACCGCCGCCGTGCACCGCTCGCCGGTTCCCGCGCTCGGTCGATGACGCCCCGAATCCTGGTCCTCACGGGGGAGCCTTCGGGCGACCTCCACGGGGCGCGCGTCGTGTCGGCGCTCTGGGGCCGATTTCCGGACGCGACCATCGATGCCGTGGGTGGTCGGCATTTGATGGCCACGGGTGCCACCATGGTTGGCTCGATCGACGCACTGTCTGCGATGGGGCTGGTCGAGATTCTCCACACCTTGCCGGCGCACCTTCGCCTGCGTGCGACGTTGCGCCGGCGGTTCCGAACCAGGGCGTACGATCTCGTGATTCCCATCGACTATCCCGGCTTTCATTTCCTGGTTGCCGAGGACGCACGTCGTCACAGCATCCCGGTCCTGTGGTACATCGCCCCGCAGGTGTGGGCGTGGCGACCCCGACGAGCAGATCGGTTGGCTCGCTGCGTTGACCGGCTGGCGGTGATCCTGCCGTTCGAGGCCGCGTTTTTTCGCAAGGCCGGGATCGCGGTGCAATATGTCGGACATCCGTTGCTCGATCGCACCAGCGCTCCCAGCCGTGACGCAGCGCGAGCGAGCCTCGTGATCGACGCGGGGGCACGCGTACTGGCACTTTTCCCGGGTTCGCGCGCCGGTGAGATCGCGCGCCTCTGGCCGCTGTACCGGGACGCAGCCGACGCGCTCCGTACCGACGGGGCGTGCGACCGAATCGTCATTGCGGCGACGTCATGGGGACAGTACCCCGGCAGCGAGACGATGGACGTCGTGCGCGACGACCCGGCTCTGGTGCTCGCCTCGGCCGACGCCGTGTTCGCCAAGTCAGGAACGACCACCCTTGAGGCGGCGCTGGCAGCTGTGCCCATGGTGGTCGCCTACCAAGTCCATCCGATCACGTACCGGTTGCTGCGCAGCCGCGTGACGGCACGGTGGATCAGTCTCGTCAACCTCGTCGCCGAACGACAGGTGGTTCCGGAATTGGTGCAGGATGATGTCACCATTGCGCGACTTGTGGATCTCGGCAGACCGTTACTCGATCCCGCGTCGCCCGAACGACAGGCGCAGTGCGCCGGCATGGCGACCGTTCGCGATCGCCTTGGTGCGCCCGGCGCAAGCGAGCGCGTGGCCGACCTCGCCGCTGAGGTACTCGCGGCATGAGCCTCCGCCTGTCGCGGGGAGTCGTGCGGCGGTTCGGGACGCCGATCGTCAACGCGATTGCCGGAAGCTGGCGCTTTCGGGTAGTGGCGGACGAACATCGAGACCACCTCGTCGAAAGCGGTCGTCCGTTCGTGTTCCTGCTTTGGCACGAGGTGCTGCTGCCCCTTCTGTGGCAACATCGACGGCAGGGAATTGCGATCGTGGTGAGCGAGGGGCGAGAGGGGCAGTATCTCGCCGATTACGCCGAGGGGCTGGGCTACCGGATCTTGCCGGGATCGTCGACCCGCGGCGGGATGCGCGCCCTGTTGGGTGCGATGCGGGTGCTTCGAGGCGGCGGCATGGTGGCAGTGACACCCGACGGACCGCGGGGACCGCGCCGGGTTGTGAAGCCCGGAGCGGTGCGCGCGGCACAGTCTGCCGGGGCCATGATCCTGCCCGTTCATGCAATCGTGAGCCGATCGTGGCAACTTCAGTCATGGGACAGGATGGTGATTCCACGGCCGCGTTCACGCATCTCCGTGCAGTACGGCGAGCCGTTCGAGGTCGGTCCGGGCGAGCCAGGGCTAGGTACCGCCATCCTTCAGTGCGCAACCTCGCTGGAAACCCTCGAACGCACGATGTTGAGGTGATGCCCCGACGCCGTGGCGATGGACACCGAATGATCCGGTGGCTGTGGACGAGCCGTGGTGGTGGCGCGCGTGCCATACGTGCCCTCCTCGTCCCTGCCAGCGGCCTCTGGTACGCCGGCATGCGAGTGCGCGAGGGTGCATATCGCCGGGGTTGGATCGCGACGCACCACCTGCCGATGCCTGCTGTCGCCATCGGCAACCTCAGTGTCGGCGGTTCTGGCAAGACGCCGCTCGCCGGATGGGTGGCGCAGCATTACGTACAGCGGGGAATCAAGCCTGGCATCCTGCTGCGTGGCTATGGTGGCGACGAGGCAGAGGTGCATCGCGACGCCGTGCCCGACGCCGTCGTCGAGGCGAATCCCGATCGACGGGTGGGCGCAGCGCTCGCGGTGGCGAAGGGGGCGCGAGTGCTTGTGCTCGACGACGCATACCAGCGTCTCGATGTAGCTCGCGAACTCAACATTTGCGTCATCAGCGCCGAAACATCGCGTGCGGTGCGGTGGCCGCTTCCGGCAGGACCATGGCGCGAGGGACTGCGCGCACTCGATCGCGCTGACGCGGTGATCGTCACCCGAAAGCGCGCCGACGCCGCCACCGCTGCCACGATGGCCGCCGAGCTGGCGGGTCGCATCACCGGCCCGGTCGCGGTGGCACACCTTTCCCTCGGCGTGTTGCGCGGTCTAGTCAGCGGTATCGAGCATCCGGTCGCGATGCTTGAGGGCCGGCGCGTGGTGGCGGCAAGCGCAATCGCCGATCCCGACGCATTCGTTACCCAAGTCAAGCGAACCGGCGCTCAGGTGCAGGTGGCGACCTGGAAGGATCACCACCAGTTTCGCGACGAAGATGTCGCGTGGCTGGCCCACGCCGCACGGCGCGCCGACCACGTGGTGCTCACTGCCAAGGATGCGGTAAAGCTTCGCGACCGCTGGCCGGTGAGTGTGCCCGAGCCACTCGTGGCGGTGCTCGCGGTGACCTTCGAGCAAGGCGAGGAAGCCTTGAGGGGTGCCCTCGACGCCCTCATCCTGTCAGGTTCATGACTCACATCCACCACGTGGTCCCCCGGGGACCGGAGTGCTTCCAACATGGCGAACGCCAAGCCGGGCAAGGTCGAGACGCTGATCAAACAGGATCGCGACCTCCGATTCCGCTCCCTCGAGACCGATCCGTTCGAGTCGATGATGCAGCGCTTCGACGATGCGGCCCGACGGCTCAACCTTGAGCCCGGCCTCTACAAGGTGCTGCGATCACCGGAAAAGCAGCTCATCGTGTCGATACCCATCAAGCGCGACAACGGCGAGATCGAGGTCTTCACCGGCATCCGGGTGCTTCACAATACCTCCCGCGGTCCCGCCAAGGGCGGGCTGCGTTTCGACCTCGGTGTCACCCTCGAGGAGGTGAACGCTCTCGCGGCCTGGATGACCTGGAAGTGCGCGGTCGTGAACCTCCCCTTCGGTGGGGCGAAGGGTGGAGTGATCTGCGATCCGCATTCGCTCTCCGCCGCCGAGCTGGAGAGGATCACCCGCCGATACACGTCAGCGATCATCGACATGCTTGGCCCCGATTCCGATGTGCCCGCCCCCGACGTGAACACCAACGAGCGCGTGATGGCCTGGATCATGGACACCTATTCCATGCACAAGCGCCACACGGTCACTGCGGTCGTCACCGGCAAACCGGTCGAGATGGGTGGATCGCTCGGACGGCGCGAGGCCACCGGACGCGGCTGTCTCGTCACGACCAAGTGCGCACTGCGAAACCGCCAGATGAAGGTGAAGGGGGCAACCGTCGCGATCCAGGGATTTGGAAATGTCGGATCCACCACCGCACGCCTGATGCAGCACGAGGGGATGAAGGTGATCGCGGTGAGCGACAAGAGCGGAGGCATCCACAACCAGAAGGGCCTTGATATCGAGCACTGCCTTGAATGGATCAAGGAACACCGGTTCCTGGAAGGTTATCCGGGGGCGGTGCGGGTGACCAACGACGAGCTCCTCACGCTGCCGTGTGACGTCCTGGTACCCGCGGCGCTGGAGAATGTGATCACCAGCAAGAACGCCGAACTGGTGCGCGCGAAAATCATCTGTGAAGGCGCTAACGGGCCGACCACTGCGCGCGCCGACGCGATCCTCGACCGCAAGAAAATTTATGTGATTCCCGACATCCTCGCGAACGCAGGTGGTGTCACGGTGTCCTACTTCGAGTGGGTCCAGGATCGGGGCGGCTACTTCTGGGATGAACACACGGTCAATGAACGACTGACGACCATCATGGAGAAGGCGTTCGCGGAAGTCGCCGCGATGTCAGAAAAGCACGACGTGAGCATGCGGATCGGTGCCTACATGCTCGCGATCGAGCGGGTCGCGGCGGTGCACCGCCTGCGCGGGATGTATGCCTGATGCAACTGTATGTCGTGGCGGTGGGGAAGCTCCGGCCTGCGCTGCGACAGGCCGGCGACGACTACCTCCGCCGCCTTCGACGGTTCATCGCGGTGAGCGAGCGCGAAGTCCGAGAGGCCGGCCGGGCAGGGAGCGTCGAACGGCAGCGTGACGAAGAGGCACGCCACCTCCTCGACGCCATGCCGGCCGATGCCGATGTGGTCCTGGTCGACCAGGGCGGGAACCCTTGGAGCAGCGAGGAGTTGGCCGCGCAGCTCGACGCGTGGCGCGTCGCGGCCCGCGACGTCGCCTTGGTGATTGGTGGCGCGGTGGGGGTTGCGGCGTCGGTGGGAGAACGCGCGCGCGCACGTTGGAGCTTGGGTCCCATGACCCTTCCGCACGAACTTGCGCGCGTGATCGTCATGGAGCAGCTATATCGGGCATCGACGATTTTGAGGGGCGAACCGTACCACCGCGGCGAACGGTCGGCGTGAGGCGCACGTGACGCGGTTGATTTCAACCCCTGTGGCCGGCCCGATGCCGCTGGTATCGCCTCGTGACGAGACCTGGAACCCAGCCCTCGACGCAGCGCTGGTGGCACCAACCCCATCGGTGCTCGCGCGCCTCCATGAACCCGGCGCGCTGGTCGTCACCACCGGCCAGCAACCAGGACTCTTCGGTGGGCCGCTCTACACGGTCCACAAGGCGATCGCAGCCGTCGCCCTCGCGCGCGAGCTCACATTGAGGTGGGACCGACCTGTGATTCCCGTGTTCTGGCTCGCCGGCGACGACCACGACCACGCCGAGGCGGGTCGCGCGGCGTGGATTGACAGTAGGGGTGCGCTCGTCGAATGGTCGCTGCCGGCGCGCGCCCGCGATGCGGTCCAGCGCCCGATGTACCAGGAACCGCTCGGCCCGGCGGTGTTCGACGGTATCGCCCTCCTCCGCGCGGGCCTGCCGTCGTCTGACCTCAGCGCGATCGAACGATGGTGGACTTCCGAGCGCACGGTTCACGCCGCGTTCGCCGGGTGGGTGGCCGAGTTGCTCGCGCCACTCGGGGTCGCGTGTGTTGACCCGACCCACCACGCGTTCAAGCGCGCCCAGCTTCCGCTCATTGCCACGGCACTCCACCGAGCCGGTGATCTCGATGCGGCACTCGCCAAGGTGGAGGACGCCGGCACTGGCATCGATGCGGGCGCCGGCGCCACGCTGGTGTTCGTCGAGACCGATGTCGGTCGTGATCGCCTGGTCATCGATGGTGATGGCTTCCGCGCGCGTCGGAGCGGGCAACATTTCACGCGTTCGGCGATGCACTCGCTTTTGGAGCGCGATCCCTCCCGCTTCTCCGCGAACGTGTTGCTGCGCCCAGTTGTCGAGAGTGCTTGTCTCCCGACGGTCGCGTATGTGGCCGGGCCCGGTGAGTTGCGTTACCTCGAGCGACAGGTGTCAGTCCTCTTTCGATTGCTCGATCAGCCCGCGCCCGCCGCCGTGCCTCGATGGGGTGGGCTGGTGGCGGAGCCCTTTGTCGATCGACTTCTCGATCGACTCGATCTCGTTGCAGGCGACGTCATGCAGGATGACGGCACGCTTGCCCGCGAGATCCTGCGTCGCGACCTCCCTGATGCGGTCGAGCCGGCGCTCGACGCACTACGCGACACGATCAGTACGTCTGGCACGGCGCTGCACGAGGCAGGTCGGGAAATCGATGCTGTCCTCGATCGCGCCATTGGTGGCCGGCTGCGGCGCGCAGCAGCGATTGTCGACGATCTCGAGCGACTCCTCGAGCGTCACTTGCGACGACGCAGCGACATCGCGCACACACAGTTCCAGCGTATCACGACGGCACTGTTGCCGGGCGGCGTGCCACAGGAGCGAGTGCTGAGCAGCGCGCCGATGTACGCCATGCACGGTGCCACGTGGATTGATGCAGCGGTGACAGCCGCGACCGACTGGGCGTCGACCGTGGTCACGCCCTCATCGAGTGGCGCGCTGCATCCATGAAGTCGATCGTCGGCATTGTGCTGCTGGTTGCCTTGTGCATCCCGATCGTGGCGATGCTGGTCGATTCCCCGATTGGCAGGATGTTCGGGCGCCGACCCGCCCGAGGTCCGCATCCTCCCGCGGGCGCCGATTCCGAAGTCGTCGAACTCCAGCGCCGGCTCGAGCTTGTTGAGGGTGACGTCGAAATCCTGCAGCATGCCCTGCGCGAGGTCCGTGAACACGGGGAGTACCTGCAGGAAGTGGTCGAGCAGGCCCGCCGGGCTGAACCGCCGCGAGGTATGAGTTGAGCCGGCGCGGTTCCTACCTCGTGGCCACCGGCATCTTCCTGAGCCGGATCGCCGGTCTGGTGCGGCAGCGCGTCCTGTCTCACTACCTGGGCATCAGCGGCACGTCGGACATCTGGAATGCGGCGTTCCGGATTCCCAACTTCCTCCAGAACCTCCTCGGGGAGGGAGCGCTGTCGGCGTCGTTCATCCCGGCATACGCTCGCCTCCTCGGCGAAGAGCGCCATGAGGAGGCTCGGCGGCTCGCCAGCGCGGTGCTCGGCCTCCTGATGACCGTGGTGTCCGTGATCGTGCTCGTCGGCGTCGCGGCCGCGCCGTGGATGGTTGCGGTGATTGAGCCGGGATTCTCCGATGCCCAACGCTCGCTGACCACGATGATCGTGCGGATACTCTTTCCCGCCACCGGCCTGCTGGTGATTTCGGCTTGGTGCCTCGGTGTGCTGAACTCGCACCGCCAGTTCCTGCTCTCATACGCCGCACCGGTCGCCTGGAACTTCGCGATCATCGTCACCATCCTGCTCTTCGCCGCTGATCGCTCCCCCGAGGGGTTTATCGTGGTCGCGGCGATCGGGGCGGTGGTGGGGGGTGTGCTGCAAGTCGCGGTGCAGTGGCCCTCGGTGCGCGGGGTGGCAGGGCCGGTGTTACCCGGCCTCTGGCGTGGCGTTCACGGCGTGCCCACGGTGATGCGCGCGTTCGTCCCTAACGTGATCTCCCGCGGTGCCAATCAGATCTCGGCATTCGTCGACCTTGCGCTCGCATCACTCATCTGGGGGGCCACCACAGCGATCGCCAGCGCCCAGATTCTCTACACGTTGCCGGTGTCGTTGTTCGGCATTGCGATCTCGGCAGCGGAGTTGCCCGAGATGGCTCGAGAGCGCGGCGACGAAGCAACCATCGCGAGCGCATTGCGCATCCGGCTGGATGCGGCGACCCAGCGCCTCGCGTACT
Organism: Gemmatimonadales bacterium; assembly: GCA_039915685.1. Classification (GTDB taxonomy): domain Bacteria; phylum Gemmatimonadota; class Gemmatimonadetes; order Gemmatimonadales; family GWC2-71-9; genus Palsa-1233. Next base: position 24,468 of record JBDSMU010000096.1, read on the forward strand.
ATATCGTGCCGTCGGCGATGGGATTCCTGGCGCTCGGTGGCGTCATCGCCGCTGCACTCTTCCAGACCGGCGAATTCACCGAGGCCAACAGCCGCTACGTCTGGCTGGTGCTCGCCGGCTCGTCGATCGGGCTGCTCGCTGCGACACTCGGGCGATTGTATTCGTCGACGTTTTACGCGCTGCACGACACTCGCACACCGCTGCGGGCCGGACTGGTACGGGTCGCGGTAGGCGCCACGCTCGGCCTTTTTGCCGCGCTCGTCCTCCCCCGGGCACTGGGCCTCCCGGTTCACTGGGGCGCCGCGGGAATAACAGCCGCGTCGGGGATTGCGGCCTGGGTGGAGTTCCTCCTCCTCCGACGCTCGCTCGCCGCTCGCATCGGCCACTTTGACCTCCCGACGATCGAGTTGCTGAAGCTCTGGATCGCCGCACTTGCGGCTGCGGGGACCAGTACGGCCGCCCGGCTTTTGCTGCCGGAGATACACCCCGTTTTTGTCGCTGCAATCACCGTTGCCGTGAACGCACTCACGTATCTCGGCGTTACGTCGTGGTGGGACATCCCGGAGGCCGCGGTCATCACCAGTCGCGTTGCCCGGCTGTTCAAACGTGTGGGGGGAACGCGGTGAACGAGGTTTTGCAGCGCAAGCTCGAAACGCTGCCCGATGGTCCTGGCGTCTACCTCTGGAAAGACGCCACCGGGGAAGTGGTGTATGTCGGCAAGGCGAAAAACTTGCGCAGCCGAGTTCGGTCGTACTTCGCATCAGACCACGCCGATTCGCCGAAGAACCAGCTCCTCCTCCGCCGAATCGCCGATGTCGACACCATCGTCGTGCCCGATGAGCTGGCGTCGCTGCTCCTCGAAAACAACCTGATCAAGGAATACCTGCCACGCTTCAACGTGCGGCTCAAGGACGACAAGAGTTATCCGTCGATCGCGGTGACACTTGGCGAGCCGTTTCCACGGGTGTTTGCCACCCGCCGGCTCGACATCCCCGGCGCCCGTTACTTTGGCCCCTACACCGACGTCGGCGACATGCGCCGGACTCTCACCTTGGTGCGCCGTATGTTCACGGTTCGGTCGTGCCGTGACGACATCCCGGTCGAGCGTCGGGAGCGGCCCTGCCTCGACCTCCATATCGGTCGCTGCAAGGCGCCGTGCGTCGGCTGGCAGGGCATGGCCGACTATCGCGGCATGATCGACGAGGTCATCGAGTTCCTTGAGGGCCGGACCGCCGACCTCAAGACGCGAATCCGCGCGATGATGGCGCGCGCCAGCGACGCCGAGGACTACGAACGCGCCCGTGACCTCCGCGACACCCTCAAGTGGCTGGCACAGGTCGAGACGCCGTCGACCATCCAGGTGATCGGGACCGGTGACGCCGACGTGATCGGTTACGCTCGCGACGGTGATGATGCCGTTGGGGTGCTGGTGCGGGTGCGCGACGGCAGTGTGATCGGTCGCGAGCACCGCTTCCTGGAGAATGTGGAGGGCGAGGCGGATGACGACGTCCTCTCGACCTTCCTGGTGGGTCACTATGTGGCAGCCGAGGGGCGCGCGCGGCGGGTCGTGCTCCCGTTCGCGGCGTGCGATGTCGATGCGCTCGCGCTCGCGCTGCCTGCAGCCCGCTTTCAAGTTCCGCAGCGCGGCGTGGCGGCCCGATGGCTGGCGCTCGCCGACCAGAACGCCCGGCATCTCCTGGAGAGCCTCAGGATGGAGTCGTTCGATACCGGTGAACGGTCGGAAGACCCGGTATACGCCCTCGGTCGCGAACTCGGCATGAACGTCGTGCCGCGCACTTTCATCTGCGTCGACATTTCCACCAACCAGGGGCGAGACACGGTGGGGTCCCTGGTAACATTCGAAGCGGGTCGACCCCGCAAGAGCGAGTACCGGAAGTTCAAGATCACGGGCCCCGGGCAACAGGACGACTTTGCCGCAATCCACGAGGTGCTTACCCGGTATTTCACGCGTCGGCTCGCTGACGACAAATCGATGCCTGACCTCGTTGTGATCGATGGCGGGAAGGGCCAGCTCTCCTCGGCGCAGGCAGCGATGGCGGCGCTCGGCCTTGAGTCGGTGCCGCTTGCGTCCCTCGCCAAGCGCGACGAGGAGATATTCGTCCCCGGTCGCGACACACCGATCCGCCTGCCCCGACGCAGTGATGCACTCCGCCTGTTGCAGCGCGCGCGTGACGAGGCACACCGTTTTGGCGTGGCGTACAATCGTCAGCGGCGTACCGCCCGCACGGTGACCTCGGCGCTGCTCGACATCCCGGGAGTAGGGGCGGAGCGCCGGCGGGTGCTCTTGCAGGCATTCGGGTCGCTTGCCGGCGTGCAGGCCGCGACATCGGGCGACATTGCCGCACTCCCCGGCTTCAGCACCGCGCTGGCCGAGCGCATTCTCGAACACGTCAAGGGGTAGGGATGGACTGGTATCTCGAGTGTTCCGACTGTGGCGCCCGCGCCGAACCCCACGGCACGCCAGGGGTCTGCCTCGCATGCGGTCGCCCGCTGCTGGTTCGCTATCCCGATCGGGTTCATCCGATGACCGAACGAGCCGAACTGCGGCGGCGCTCGTCAATGTGGCGGTTCCGTTCGTTCATGCCGCTCGCCACTGGCGAGGAACCGGTCTCGCTGGGCGAGGGCGATACGCCGCTGCTCGCGATGCCACGCCTCGCCACCCTGCTGGGCCTGCCCGTGATGTTGCTGAAGGACGAAGCATCCAATCCCACCGGCTCGTTCAAGGCGCGCGGGCTGAGTGCTGCGATCACCCGCGCCACGCTGGCGGGTGTTGATCGATTCGTCGTGCCCACTGCGGGCAACGCAGGCGTCGCCAGCGCCGCCTACGCGGCACGCGCCGGTGCGTCGGTGAGGGTGTACGCCCCCCGCACGACGCCCGCGACCATCCTTGCGCAGATCACCACGTTCGGGGGCGATCTGGTGCTGCTGGACGGACACATCGGCGATTGTGGCAAGGCGTCCAAGGCGTTTGCCGCCGAGACCGGGGCGCTGGACCTCAGCACGTTGCGCGAGCCATATCGGATCGAGGGGAAGAAGACGCTGGGTCTCGAGATCGCGATGGCGCTCGGCTGGAAGCTCCCCGACGCGATCATTTATCCCACCGGTGGCGGAACCGGACTGATCGGGATGTGGAAAGCGTTTGTCGAACTAGCGGCTGCGGGCTGGGTCACCGATCCAATGCCGCGCTTCTACTCGGTGCAGTCCACCGGTTGTGCGCCGATCGTGCGCGCGTTCGACTCGTGTGCCGACGTGGCCACGCCGTGGCAGGAACCTTGGACGATCGCGAGTGGGCTCCGCGTGCCCGGCCCGCTCGGCGACAAGTTGATGCTCCGGATCCTTCGGGAATCGGGGGGCGGGGCAGTGGCGGTCGACGATGCCCGCATGGAGGAGCTGGCAGGCCTCGGTGCCGCCACCGAAGGGATCGATTTTGCACCCGAGGGCGGCGCGTCGCTCGCCGCAGCGGCGGATCTGGTTGCTCGCGGAGCGATCTCGGCCACGGATCGCGTGGTGCTGTTCAACACCGGTTCGGGTGTGCTCTACCGGTAGCGCTCACCCGATGAGGCGGAGTAGCGAGCGAAGGTCTACCGGCTTCGTTATCACCCTGACCGCTCCTTCGCTCACTGCGGCGCGCATGATTTCGGGTTCGGTGTGCGCGGTCATCAGGACCACGCGCGCTGCAGGGTTGTGCGCCCTGATCAGTCGAAATGCCGTGACACCGTCCATCCCAGGCATCTTGATGTCCATCAGCACCAACTCGTAGTCGCCATCCTGCTCTGCCGCGACCGCCTCTTCGCCGGAGTACGCAACGTCTGGTGACCAGCCGCGCAACCTGAGGATGTCCGCAAGGGTGCGCACCATCTCCACGTCGTCGTCCACGACCAGTACCCGGCGCGTCACTCGCCTTGCTCCGCCAGCGGGAGGGTGAGAACAAATCGGCCGCCGCCGTCGCCCGGTTCGGACGTAAGTTTCCCGCCATTCGCCACGACCAGAGACCGCGAGACCGCGAGTCCCAGGCCAATTCCCCGTGCCTTGGTGGTGAAGAGTGGCTCGAAGATCTTTTCGTGCATCCCCTCGTCCACTCCCGGCCCACTGTCACGAACCTCGAGGTGCGCGGTGCCATCACCATTCGACGTGGCGCGAATCTGCACCGTGCCGCCGCCGGGACCGACAGCCTGCACCGCATTTGTCAACAGATTCTGTACCACCTGTCCAACGTGAACCGGGTCGGCAAACACCGCGGGAAGGGTGTCGGGAACATCGTGCTCCACCGTGATCCCTTCGGGCACCGCCAGATCCCTGAGTTGTGTGTCGACGAGTGCATGCAACGCCAGCGGATGCCTGTCAGCGCGTGCGACGCGCGAGAAGTCGAGCAGGTCGTTGATGATCTTGGTGGAGATCTCGACCTGCCGGCGAATGATGCCGAGGTACTCGACCACTTCCGGCTGCGGATCAGGGACAACGAGCTCGAGGTAATAAGCGGCGTTGCTGATCACGCCCAGCGGGTTCCGCAGTTCGTGGCCTACGCTGCTCGCCAGCTGGCCGATTGTCGCCAGTTTCTCGCGCCTGACCAAGGTCTCTTGGGCATCGCGGAGCTGGGTCAGGGTCTCGTTGAGTGCCGTGGTCCGTGCACCTACCTCGTCCTCGAGCCGCTGGCGCGAATCGCGTACGCCCGTCGCCATGGTGTCGAACGCGGCGCCGAGGACGCCCAGCTCGTCCGAGCGCCGGAACGCAACACGGTCCGGTTCGCCGCCTCGGGTGATCACCTCTGCCGCTGCCGTAAGTCGGCGGAGCGGGCGCGACAACCGTCCACTCAGCAACCACGCGACGAGAAGCGAAAGTGCCACGCCAACCAGTCCGACGGCCATCAGGTCGCGGGCAAAAGCTGACGTGGGCGCGAGCACGGTGGCTCGGGGAAATTCCACCATGAGGACCCACGGCGTTCCGGGAATCGCCAGCGGATACCCGAGCATCGGACCGTTGACGCCGGCACGGCGATACGTGATCACCGTATCACGCACGTCGCCGGCGATTGAAGGCCCGTCCACCGCGCGGGCTTGATCGGTCCACACCGAACCGTCGGTGTTACCGGTCAGGATCGTCCCGCCGGTCCCGATCAACTCGGCGACGCGTCGACGGGTCTCCGGTGTACCAGTCACCCGACGCCAGATCACCACGTGCGCGGTCGGTTCGCCGTCACCTACCCTCGCAACCACGGGGTAAACGACTCGCCCGTCAACCACCCGGAATGGACCGACTCTCCCCGAGTCGGCGTGGGGAGGGAGGGGAACTACGCCCAGGGCGTGGAGGCGAGACAGGTCTGCGCTCCCGCTTCCGGTGGCAAGCAACTGCTCGCCCGCACCCCCAAGCAACTCGACCGCCACGACCTGTGTGTCCTGCGCGGATCCAGTGCGGAACTCAAGCGCGTCGAGCGCCTGGAAACGGCTGGCGGGGTCGGGGCGAGCGGCGTAACGGATGAGAGCGGGGCGGGCGGCGGCGGTACGGGCCTGATTGGCGTAAACTTTTGCGGCGCCGCCGTATACGTCCACGAACAACTCCGCCACCTGCCTCTCGCGGTCGGCGGCGGTGGCCAGCAGCGTTTGGCGTACCGCGACGAGCGCGGCGAATCCCATGATCAGTGCGACGGCGAGCACGAGCATGCCCGCAACAAGCGGGAGCTTCAGACCGATCGGGATGCGGGCTATCGAACCGGCGGGGTGGAGTGTGGCCATTCGCGTTGGAGAACTCCGTAAGAATGTGAAGGAGACGGCTGACACGCCAACAATCGCACGGATTATTATGCTTGTCGGTGCGATGGCCCAAGCGCCGATGCCGGTTGGCCCCCGGTGGAACGTTCGGGCTCTGCCATACGTTATGACAAAGATGCTTTGTAGCGGGCGGGTCCCGCTGTCCTGTTACCATGGGAGTGGCGATGTCGAAGTCCGGACTTCTTTTATGTGCGGCGGCTTTTGTGCCCGCCTTGATGCCAGCGCAGGTCGCCCCGAACGCGCGGGTTATAACGGCTGTTGCAGGTCGGTACGAGGTTCCAGGGTGCGATATCAAGACTGGCCACTTCAAGGTCTCGAGCGCTGCCACCTACCTCAAGTCGGCCTACGAGCAGAAGGACGGCCCGCGGCGTTCTCGAATGCTTTCCGATGCCGACCGCGTGCTGCGCGAGGCCATCACCGAAAATGACCAGGCGGACAATGGCGCGGCCTGGTATTACCAGGGGCGCGTCAACCTGATGCAGGGTGACCTGCGCGGCGCCGACAGCGCATTCACGGTGGCGGAGCGGCTGATCCCGGAATGCGCTGAGGACATCAAGCATTATCGTCAGCGCGCGGGCACAGTGCTCACCAATCCTGCGGGCGAATTCGCCAAAGCCGATAATGCCGATTCGGCGCTGGCGCTCTTTCGGGAGTCGCTGGTGATCTACCGCGAGTTCCCAACGGCGTATTACAACATGGGGATTCTGTTCACCAACGCGGAGCAGGCCGACAGCGCCACGTGGTACTTCACGAAGGCAGCCGAACTGGCCGCGGCCGACCCCCGGTTCACCGATATCCGCAACCAAGCGATGTTCAACGTCGCTGCGATGCACCAGCGTGGCGGGCGCCATGAGGAGGCGGTGGTGGCGCTGCGCCGGTATGTCGAATGGGTGCCGGGTGACGTCGAAGCGCGGAAGGCACTGGCGGTTTCGCTGAGGGCCACCGGCAAAACCGACGAAGCGCAGGCGCTCGACAAGGACATGCTCGCTGCCAGTGCGGCGGCGGGCACCCTCACGCCGAACGACCTGATGTCGCAGGGCGTCAATTTGTTCAATGAAAAGAAGTTCGCCGAGGCGGCCGAGGCGTTCCAAAAGGTTGCCGACATGTCGCCGTACGACCGGTACGCCTGGTTCAACCTGGCCAACACTCATTTGGCACTCAAGGATGGGCCGAAGCTGGTGATCGTCGGCAGGAAACTGGTGGAGCTCGAGCCGCTGAACGAGGACCACATCAAGCTCCTCGGTGAGGGGTATCGGCTCAGCAACAAGCAGGATGAATTGATCGCGACGGTGACGGGGCTGATCGGGATGCCGACCAGCATCGCGATGGATAACTTCTCGCGCACCAAGGGCGGGGCCAAGCTGGAGGGAGTCGCGACCGGCCGACAGGCGCAGAGCGCCGGTGGTAAGGACCTCCCGGCCAAGGCGGTGACGGTGCACATCCACTTCCTCGACAAGGCTGGGGCGGTGGTCACGTCGAAGGATCTCGAAATCCATGCGCTGGCCCCGCTCGCCAAGCATCCCTTCGTGATCGAGGCTGAAGGTGAGGGGATCATGGCGTATCGCTACGAGGTCAAGAAGTAGCAGGACTTGAGGGAGCGCCCGCCGTGGCTATACTTGGCCACGCGCGGGTGTAGCTCAGTTGGTAGAGCATCAGCTTCCCAAGCTGAGGGTCGCGGGTTCGAATCCCGTCGCCCGCTCTGGAGAACGGTGAAGGGCGCCCACACGGTGTGTGGGCGCCCTTTGGCGTTTGGCTTGATACGTCGCCGTGAGCGTACCGGTCGCACGCCCCCAGCGATGGACGGGGTGCAGCGCCGAGACTACTCCTCGTATCTGCTTTAAGTGGCACCACCTAACCCTTGTCACCACGGGCACATACGCCCATATTGTCCTGATGATATCGAAGCCCGGGCCGGCGTGATCAAGGTCGAAAGCGTCGCCGCCGGTTCGATCGGCGAGGAACTCGGGCTCCTGCCCGGAACCGAACTCGTCACGGTTGACGGCGCCCCCCTCGAAGACTTCCTCGATTGGGAGTTCCTCACCGCCGACGAACAGTTCACTCTGGTCTACCGCCATCCCGACGACGAGAACGAATACGAGGTCGAGGTCGAACGCCCCGTCGAGGAGAGACTCGGTGTCGAGGTCGAACCCGTCCGAATCCGCCGCTGCGCCAATCGCTGCGATTTTTGTTTCGTTGACGGCAACCCCGACGGCCTGCGCGGTGTGCTGTCGATTCGCGACGACGACTACCGGCTGAGCTTCCGTTACGGCAACTTCGCGACGCTGACCAACTTGAAGCCGCGTGACACCGCCCGGATCATCAACTACCGGCTCTCGCCGCTCTACGTGTCGGTACACGCTACCGACCCTGTGGTGCGGCGCTGGGTGCTCCGCAACCCGCAGGCGCCAGAGATCATCTCGCAGCTCCGCGAGTTCGCCGACCACGGGATCGAGTTCCACACCCAGGTCGTGATGTCACCTGGCGTGAATGACGGCGCGGTGCTGCAGCAGACTCTCGACGCACTATGGGACTTCGGGCCGTCGGTGCTGACGGTGTCGGTGGTGCCCGTGGGCCTCACCGAATACTCCAAACACCACCTCGTCCGCGAACCGACCGAAGCCGAGTGCTCGGCGGCAGTCGATATCGTCGAGCATGCCGCCGCGCGCGCCATGCAGGAACGAGGGATTGGTTGGGCCTTCGGCGCCGATGAACTCTATCTCCGCGCCGCCCGGGAACTGCCGCCCGCCGCGGCCTACGGCACCTTCGACCAAGTCGAGAACGGTGTCGGCTCGGTGCGCTGGCTGCAGGAACAGGTGCGCGAAGGATCGGATGCGCTGCGTGGATGGGCTGGTCGGCGAGTCGCCGTGGTCACTGGAACGTCGATGGCGCCCCTCATGCCGATGGTCTTGGGTCCGCTGGGCGAGGCCACCGGCGCTGAGTTCGTGCTGGTCCCGGTCGTGAATGACATCTTCGGGTCACGAGTAACAACTGCTGGGCTGCTGTCGGGTCGTGCGATTCAGGAAGCGCTTTCCGGCATCGAGGGCTGTGACCTCGCGCTGCTCCCAGGAGAAGCCCTCAACGACGACGGCCTCTTCATCGATTCGATGGCGCTCGTCGACCTCGCTGGCGCGGTGCCGATGCCGGTTCGGATGTCGAAATCATTCGTCGATGCCCTCGACACCCTGGTGGCGGTATGAGCAAGCCGACCGTCGCCCTGATCGGCCGCCCAAATGTCGGCAAGTCGACCCTGTTCAATCGCCTCGTGGGTGGACGCAATGCGATCGTGTCGGATCGCGCTGGCACCACCCGCGACCGCCACTTCGGTGACGGGACTTGGAACGGACGCGATTTCTGGGTCGTCGACACCGGGGGCCTCGTTCCTTATTCCGACGAGACCATGGACAAGGCGATCCGCGAGCAGGTCGACCGCGCTGTCGACCAGGCAGATATCGTGGTGCTCGTCGTCGACGGCAAGGACGGCATCAACCCGATCGATGGTGACATCGCGCAGCGTTTGCGTACGTCGGGCCGACAGGTGGTGCTCGCCGTCAACAAACTCGACGAACTCCCCGAGCGCGAGGCGCGGTTCCAGTTCTTCGAGCTGGGTCTCGGGGAGCCGTGGCCGGTGTCGGCGACGACAGGGAAGGGAAGCGGGGATCTGCTCGACGAGATGGTGCGCCTGATGCCGGAGATGGACGACACCGTTGACGAGAGCGAGATCCGGATCGCTGTGGTCGGACGCCCCAATGCCGGCAAGTCGTCGCTCATCAACAAGCTCCTCGGAGAGGAACGGCTCGTGGTGACGCCGATCGCCGGCACCACCCGCGATTCGATCGACTCGCAGCTTCGCCACGACGGTCACCTGCTGACCTTTGTCGACACCGCCGGGCTCCGACGACACGCCAAGGTCGACGACACGCTGGAGTTCTACTCCAACATCCGCACCGAGCGGTCGATCGATCGCGCCGACGTGTGCATCCTCGTCGTCGACGCCGAACGCGGGTTGCACAACCAGGACCTGCGGATCGCGAACAAGGCGTGGGACAAGGGCTGTGCGGTGATCATCCTGGTGAACAAGTGGGACCTGATCCCCGAAAAGGATGCGAACACTGCCAAGCGCGGCGAGGAACAGCTGATCGAGAAGGCGCCGTTTCTCGAGTTCGTGCCGTTCCTCTACGGCTCGGCGCTCACCGGTCAGCGAATCCGGAAGATCCACGACATGATCATCGAGATCGCGGAGTCGCGAAAGGTGCGGGTCGCCACCGCGGAGGTGAACCGCGTGCTGCAGGCGTTGCTGGAGCGTGCCGCACCCCCTCAAAAGGCCGGCGAGGAAGTGAAGTTGCTCTACGCCACACAAATCGAATCGGCGCCACCGACGTTTGCGATTGTTTCCAACCGACCCGACGCGATCCCTGAATCGTACCAGCGATACCTGATTCGCGGCTTCCGCAAGGCGTGGGGCTTCGACGGCTCACCGCTCCGGCTCAAGCTCAACCGCCGCGGTGAACGTTGATGACCCGCATTGCGATCGTTATTGCCATCGCATACCTGGTGGGTGCAATCCCAACGTCGTACTGGGTGGTGCGCGCGGTAAAGGGAATCGATCTCCGCACCGTCGGGAGCGGCAACCTCGGCGCCACCAACGCGTATCGGCAACTGGGCGCGCCGCTCGCCGTCGCCATCGCGCTCTTCGACATTGCGAAGGGCGCATTTCCGGTGCTCGTGCTGGCGCCGTGGGCCGGCCTCGGTCCGGTCGGCGCAGTGCTTCTCGGCATGGTCGCGGTGATCGGACATGCCTTCTCGCTTTTCGTCGGCTTTCGCGGTGGCAAAGGCGTGGCGACCGGCGGTGGCGTCATTCTCGGGCTCGCCCCGCTGGCTTGGCTCGTCTGCGCGGGCGTATGGGCCCTGGTGACGCGACTCACCGGCTTCGTATCGCTCGCCAGCATTGTTGCGGCGCTCGCCCTTCCGCCCGCGGTGTTGTTCCTCGACGCGTCCGCGCGCCCCGCGTTACCCCTGGTGATGCTCCTCTCCGCCGCGATCATCTTCATGCATCGGAGCAACATCATTCGGCTGGTGCGCGGCACCGAATCCCGTTTCGGCAGGAAGGCGCAGGTGGCGCCCTGAGTTCTCGCGTGGCGGTACTCGGCGCCGGCTCGTGGGGCACCACGCTCGCAAACCTGCTCGCGAAGCAGGGCAATGCGGTGCGACTCTGGGCGTACGAAGACGAGGTGGTCGAATCGATCAACCGTCGACACCTCAACGATGTGTTTCTCGCCGATGCCCCGCTCGACCAGCGCCTCCATGCCACCGGTGATCTCGCTGAGGCACTCGATGGAGCCGAGTCGGTCTGCTGCGTGGTACCGAGTCATGTGGCGCGACGGGTGCTGGGCGATGCGGCGGGCGCAATCGCAGCCAACACGCCGCTGGTGTGCGCCACCAAGGGGATCGAGACCGACACGCTGGAGTTGATGAGCGAGGTGGCCGCGGAAGTGGTGCCGCAGGCGGCGTTCGTGGCGCTCAGCGGGCCGAGTTTTGCCCGCGAGGTCTACGACAATCAACCGACCGCTGTGGTCGCTGCGAGCACGAGCATCGTGGCCGCCGAAGCGACCCAACGGCTCTTCTCCACGCCAGCATTCAGGGTGTACAGCGCACGCGACGTCATCGGTGTGGAACTTGGCGGGTCGCTCAAGAATACGATGGCGATCGCCGCCGGTGTGCTCGAGGGTCTGGGGTTGGGTAACAACCCGCGCGCCGCGCTCATCACTCGTGGGCTCGCGGAGATCACGCGACTGGGCAACGCGCTGGGTGCGGATCCGCACACGTTCGCGGGGCTGGCCGGAATGGGCGACCTGATCCTGACGTGCACGGGCGCGCTCTCGCGCAACCGTCAGCTCGGTGTGGCGCTGGCACTCGGCACGACGTTGGAGGAGTATCGCGCGACGCATCGCACCGTCGCCGAGGGGGTCAACACGGCGCATGCCGCCGCACGACTCGCGAGTCGGCACGGCATCGAGATGCCGATCGCACAGCAGGTGGCAGCGGTCCTATTCGAGGGTGCGTCGCCGCGCGACTGCATCCAGGTCCTGATGGAACGCACCCTCAAGGCGGAGCGCTGGGCATGAGCCTGCCACATCTGGTCCAGGAGTTCTTCTCCATTGGCGAAGTGTGCGCGCTGACCGACCTCAAGCCGCACGTACTGCGCTACTGGGAGAGCCAATTCCGGTTCCTGAACCCCGCGAAGAATCGCTCGGGCAACAGGGTGTACAAGTCGCGCGAAGTCGAGTTGATCATGCTCGTCAAGAATCTCCTTTACACCGAGAAATACACCATCGAGGGCGCTCGCCAGCGCCTCGACCAGTACCGCCGCAGCGGACAGCTCAAGGACGCGGCACGATCGGCAATGCGGTTCGAGACCGTGGCGGAAGTGCGGAATTCGCTGACTGATGTGCTCGCCGTCCTGGAGGGTAGAGAGCCGGCGCCGCGTGTCGACCGTGATGACAACGCAGCGGATGATGGTCCGAATCTTCGGCTGGCACTGGGTGACAACGCCCGGCCGCGCCCCGGGAGCAAGTAGCCCTCGATGCAGATTCTCGTGGCCAATGACGATGGCATCCTCGCGCCCGGCATTCAGGTGTTGGCGGAGGCGTGCATGGCAGTGGGCACGGTGACCGTGGTGGCGCCCGATCGCGAGCAAAGCGCGCAGTCGCACGCGCTCACCCTCACGAGGCCGCTGCGGCCGGTTCGCCGCCCTGACGGCACGTGGCAGGTCGATGGCACGCCCACCGATTGCGTTATGCTGGCGATCGATGCCCTCATGCCTGAGCGGCCAGACTTTGTCTTCAGCGGGATCAATCATGGCCCCAATCTCGGCGAGGATGTGCTGTACTCCGGCACTGTCTCTGCTGCGATGGAAGCGGTGGTGCTCGGCATTCCCGGCGTGGCATTCTCCTTCGCGTCGCGCCGCGACGACCTGATGGCTGGTTACGGGCCCCTTGTCGCGGGGCTCGTGAAGCGGATCACGGCGCATGGCAGCATTCCGCCCAACACCTTGCTCAACATCAACTTGCCCGGCATTCCGGCCGATGAAGTGAAGGGAGTCCGCGTCGCCAAGCTCGGTTCGCGGGTGTTTTCGGAGAGTGTGATGAAGCAGCAAGATCCGTGGGGGCGCGACGTTTTCTGGATCGGCGGCGGGAAGATCACGTGGACCGGCGACGCCGACACCGATCACGCGGCGGTCGAGGCCGGGTACGTGTCGATCACGCCCCTGCAGCTCGACCTTACCAGCCACGGGCTGATCGAGGCGGTGCGGGAATGGCGGCTCGAGGGCTGAGGTGAGCGACGGCTACGCGGGGTACCGCAGCCGTCTGGTCGAGGCGCTGCAGCTCAAGGGGGTACGCGACATGGCGGTGCTGCGTGCGGTCGGCACGGTGCCGCGGCACCGCTTCCTCCCCGACACCCTCCAGCACCAAGCGTACGAAGACGCGGCATTTCCAATCGGCAGCGGGCAGACGATCTCACAACCGTTCGTGCAGGCGCGCTCGTGCGAAATGCTGCGACTCACCGGTCGCGAGCGGGTCCTGGAGATCGGCACGGGGTCGGGGTACCAGACTGCGCTGCTTGCAATGCTCGCAGAAACCGTGTTTTCGGTGGAGCGAATTGCTGAACTGGCACTGAATGCCCATGACGCCGTCAAGGAGGCCGGGTTCACCAACGTGTCGATCCTGCACGCCGACGGCACGCTGGGGTGGAAGGCCTGTGCACCGTATGATGCGATCGTCGTCTCGGCGGCCTCGCCCGACGTACCGCGCCCGCTGGTCGATCAGCTCGTTCCCGGGGGTCGGATGGTGATCCCGGTTGGATCGCGCGATGAACAGATCCTCACGCTCGTGGTCCGTGATGCCAGTGACGAGGGCTTCAGCCGAGAATTGATCCATGACGTCCGATTCGTCCCGCTGCTGGGCGAGTTCGGCTTTTCCGCACAGGAATCCTGATGGACATGCTGCGCTGGTTTGTCGATTTCTTCCTGCACCTCGACGTGCACCTGGGCGACCTGATCCGTCAGTATGGGTCCACCACTTACGCCATCCTCTTCGCGATCATCTTCGTCGAGACCGGCTTGGTGGTGATGCCGTTCCTCCCCGGCGACTCGCTGCTCTTTGCGGCAGGCGCATTTGCGGCGCTCGGCTCGCTCGACCCGTGGCTGCTCTTCGGGCTGCTCTCCGTGGCCGCGATTCTGGGCGATACGGTCAACTACTGGATTGGTGCCAAGGCCGGACCGAAGGCGTTTTCCGGCAATATCCGGTTCCTCAAGGTTGAGTACCTCGACCGAACGAAGGAGTTCTACGAACGACACGGCTCGAAGACGATCGTGCTTGCGCGGTTCATCCCGATCGTGCGGACATTCGCGCCCTTCGTGGCCGGCATCGGCGGGATGCGCTACCGCACCTTCATCACCTACAACGTCGTGGGCGCGGTGCTGTGGGTGGGGCTGGGCGTTTGGACGGGATACTTCTTCGGAAACATCCCCGTGGTGCGGGACAACTTCACGATCGTGATCTTCGTGATCATCGGGATCTCGGTGTTGCCGATTGCATTCGAGGCGATCAAGGCTCGGAAGGCACGCGGAGCCCGGGCCGGGCAGCCGGGTTGATGCCTTGCGGCCGCGTGGCGAGATTGCCCTGCGTTGGCTCCGTAGCTCAGCCGGATAGAGCATTCGTTTCCTAAACGAAGGGTCGCGTGTTCGAGTCACGCCGGGGCCACTGCGGGAGGGGCGGCAAGCGCGCAGGTGGCGCCCCGCGCCTCCCGCGTCTTGCAGTGTCCTGACGCCCCGGGGCGCCGCCCAGCCTAGATTTCCCGCCCATGGCTGAACCCACCCCAGACGCTGCCGTCGTTGAGCTTGCACCATCGGTGTCGCCGCCGCTGGTCGACGCGCTGCCTCCGCCGCGCCGATTCGACCGCACCATCATTGAGGGGCCGCTCACCCCTGCGGTCTGGAAGCTGGCGTGGCCGGCGATGCTGACCAACATCATCGGTGGGTTGCAGGGCATCGTCGACCACGCCATGGTGGGGCACTACGTGGGCTTCACCGGCAACGCCGCCATTGGCGTGGCGTCGCAGGTTTTTATCGTGGTCATCGTTTTCATCATGTCGCTGTTCACCGGAATGAGCGTGCTGGTCGCCCGTTTCGTCGGCGCCGGCGACGCCGTGCGTGCCGATCGCGCCGTCTATCAGGCCTTTCTCACCACGATCTTTCTCTCGTTCGGCGTCCTGGCACCAGTTGGTTACTTCATGGCGCCAGGCCTGCTGGAGTTCATCAACGCGACGCCGGCGGTGCAGGCCGAGGCCTTGGGGTACTTGCGGATCATGTTCGTGTACAGTGGCGGGATGCTGCTCTTCTTCATGGTTGGCGGCGCGCTTCGTTCTGCCGGCGACGCCCGCACGCCGATGATCCTTGGCATCGGGATCACGGCGCTCAATATCGTCCTCAACGTGATCCTGATTCGCGGCTGGGGTCCGATTCCGGCCTACGGCACCGCCGGCGCGGCAATGGGCACCGTGCTCGCGATGGGGTTGATCGCGGTCTACAGCCTCTGGAAGTTGTGGTACGGCGGCTGGGTCGTGTCGTTCCCGCGCGGTCAGGGTTACGGACCTGACTGGGCGGTCATCCGGGCGCTCTTTCGATTCGGGCTACCGTCGGGAATCCAGGGGGTGGCGATGAACATCGGCGGGGTGCTGCTGTTGGCGTTCATCGGTTCGCTACCGTCGAGCGCCGCCGCGCAGGCGGCCTTTTCGGTGTCGTACGGCCAGCTCTTCTCCTTGGTCACCTGGACCGCCGTCGGGCTCATGGGAGCTGCTGCCGCAGTGGCTGGGCAGAACCTCGGGGCTGGACACCCGGATCGCTCCGACGAGGCGGTTCACATCGCGGCGCGGTTCGGCATGATGGGAGCCGCGGCGCTGGGCCTGGCGTTCTTCTTTATTCCACGTGCCCTGCTTGCGATGTTCGGCATGGACGACCCGGTCGTCGCCGACCTGGGCGTCCAGCTCCTCCGGGTTCTCTCGGTATCGGGACTCTTCATCGCCGTGGCGCTTGCCTACACCGGCGGCCTCCAGGGGACTGGCGACACACGCAGTCCGCTGTATATCTCGGTAGTATCGCAAGTGATTATCCCCTTGGGCATCTGCTTCCTGATCCAGCAAACCGGGACGCTGCGGCCGATCCACATCTGGCTCGCGATCCTGGCGGGACACATGACACGTTGCGCGCTCAGCGTCTGGCGGTTCAACCAGGGCAAGTGGCGCACGATCAGCGTGGATATTCACTAGGCGACACGGGGGAGTCGGGAATGCGCAACGTGATTGCCGTGGTGTTGGTGGGCCTTGTGCCGGGATGCGCGGCGTCCACAGCGTCAGCCCCGCTCGGCGACGAGTTCACCGCGGCACCCGATCAGCCGGTCCGAATCAGCGGCACCGAGCACCGGATCACGCTCAAGGCGGTCCAGTCGGATTCGCGCTGCCCCACCGACGTCACCTGCGTGTGGGCTGGCAACGCCGAAGTGGTGTTCCGGGTCGAGGCCCCGGGAGTCGACACCACGGTAGTGCTCAACACCGGGATCGAGCCCCGTGCGGCAACGGTGGGTGCTCTCCGCATTGAGTTGATGGCGGTCGTACCGGCGCCGCGCAGTGATGCGACCATTGCAGCGACGGCATATCGGGCGACGTTGGTGGCGCGGCGGGTTCCGTGATTCAGGTCGCAAATGCGACTCCCGCCTCCATGCTGCTGGGCGTTTTGCTCGCGGCAACTCTGCCCGCTATCGCTGTCGCTGCCCAGGATCGCTCAGGCGTTGTGGTCACCGCAGACTCAACTCCGATCGTCGGGGCATTGGTCTCACTCTGGTCGGCAGGGCGCGTGTTCAGCACCGTGCCGACCGATACGCGCGGCCGATTTTCGTTTGCGCTGGCCGAGGCTGCGCAAGCGTCCAGCATCAGTGCCCGCGCAATCGGCTACTCGCCCATGTCTGCTCCGCTCGATTCTCGTACGAGTTGGCCTCGTGTTCTCGTGCTCGCCCCTCAACCTCCGATTCTTCCGGCGATTGTCGCCGACGAATCTCCGTTCGTGTGCCCCACACGGAACGATGTCGCGGCTACCTCACTGTGGGAGGCGACACGCAGGCGATACTCGATCCCTTCGTACGACGCCGGTATCGGAATTGAAGGTTACTACCGTGCGGCCGACGTGTCCGAGAACGAATTCGGGATGCCTACCGACGCATCGTTTCGCGAACATCTCTGGTGGCAAGCGTATCCGGGCAACATTCGCCGCCTCGTCGCGCAATGGATCGTCGATTCCGGGTACGCCTTCCGACGGTTGCCCGACCCCAGCCACTTCATGGTGGCGAATCAGGCGTACCTCAACTGGTGGTACCCGCGCCTCGACCGTTGGGACGCCGACCATTTCGGGCGTCCCCTTTTCGGGGCGATGAACAACCTCCGTATCGTTCGTTCCAGCCCTGCCGGTTGGACGATTGCGTTCTGTACCAACCGGCGGTACAAGCAGCGAATAATCGGCGAGCTGCAGATTACGTCAGACAGCACATTCCACTCAGCCAGGTGGCAGTTCCAGACACCGCGGCCCCGCGAGAATGCGTGGGGCGAAGTGACTTTCGTCGCTGCGTCGCGTGGCCCCCTCACACCGCTGGAATCGCTCTTCGCTCGGCGCAAGCCGGGCAAGGGATCGTTGTTCTATCAGGAGGCGGCGATCATCGTGAAGGCCTTTCCGTTCGACGGGAAAGTCGGTCCATGAACTGGATCTGACGTTTGAAGATGCCGTTTCGGGTTAGTTCGCCTGCACAGAGGTTCCGGCAACTTCGCTACCCCGACGGACCGGGCCGTTAAGGTGCAGCCTTTGCCGGACCACTGAACTTGCCTTCGGGCAGTAGGCAAGTTCTCTTGAAATGAGATTGGGTTTGCTCGCGGCGCTGGTCCTCACTGGAGGGCAAAATGAGTCCATCTACCAAGCAGAAGGTCCTCGAGCTCGTCGAACAGTTGCCACCGGAGGCAACCCTCGACGACATGATGGAGCGGCTGTATTTCCTGACCAAAGTCGAGCGGGGTATGGACGACCTCACCGCGGGCCGAACCATCCCTCATGACGAGATCAAACGCCGGTTCGGCCGGTGACCCTGATCCGATGGTCCGAAGAATCTGGCGCGGACCTCCAAGCGATTCATGGCTACATCGCGCGGAACTCTGAACATTACGCGTCGCGAAATGCTGAGCGAATTCTCCAGGCGATTGACCGACTTGAGGCGTTCCCTGAACTGGGCAGGATCGTGCCAGAGTTCCAGCGATCCGATATCCGAGAGTTGATCGTCGGCTCGACCAGAGCACATCCCCGCGGCTCTCGCGTTCGCGGCCGAGTTGGCGCACGAACGCGTGGTACCGATTCCAGCATAGCCGATGCGTTTCAAACTGGACGAAGATCTGCCCCGCGCCGCGCGGGCAC
>JBDSMU010000098.1:0-48307 GCA_039915685.1 Gemmatimonadales bacterium
ACCGAAACTCCGGAGAGCATTGATGTGCAGACGGGTGAAGCCCCAGCTTCGGGTGGCGATGGCACGTACGGTCCCTCGGGTACCACTCCCGCCGAGGGCGCCCACCGGAATGCTCAGGTCGGCACGGAGCGCCAACGCGGGCAGCACATGACTTTCGGTGTTGAAATTGTAGAGCATGAACGGTTGCACGCCCGCCAGACCGAACTGGGATCCCGCCAGGTCGTCGAGGACGGCGAACGGCACGTGGACACCGAACTGCGCGTTGTCGAAGATGCCGTACCCAAGCTCGAGCACGCTGCTGTGCACCTTGTCACCGCCGGCTTCACGCTCGTAGCGATACGGAATCAAAAACTCGAAGGCGTGCCGTTCGATCGGGTACGCATCCTCGGTGAATACCGGCCGCTCGTCATCGAGATTGCGATAGTCGATCTGTGCGGACAGCGGTCCCGCCCCAAACACGATCATTCCGAGGAGCGCCGCGAAGTGTTGGTGATGCCTGTGCGGACCTGCCTTGGTCATGTGCGTTCCCCCGATCCAGTGCATGGTTGCCAGTCCGGAATCATATGGCCGCAAGGTTATGGCTTGGTGATGGCGACATTAAGGTTTGTTGAGGTGACGCTGGGGCGCGTACCTTGAACCGTTACCCGCAACCGGTCCGCCACGCGAGGTCATGCCCGTGCGCATCCTGATCGTCGAGGACGATCGCAAGGCCGCCCGATTCCTCAAACAGGGGCTTCAGGAGGAGGGCCACGCCGTCGACGTGGCAGGCGACGGCGAGGAAGGGGCTCGCTTGGCCGCGGCCACCCCTTACGACCTCGCGATTCTCGATGTCCAGCTCCCCGGTATTAACGGGCTGCAACTCGCGTGGCAGCTCCGTCGCGATGGGGTCAGCTTCCCGATCCTCATGCTCACCGCACGGGACGCCACGCACGACGTGGTGAAGGGCCTGGACGCCGGCGCCGACGACTATCTCACGAAACCGTTCGCCTTCGACGAACTGTTGGCGCGCGTGCGTGCGCTCACGCGGCGGCCGGGCGGGGCACACACCGACCTGTTGCGCGTCGGCGACGTCGAGCTCGATAGGCTGCGCCGCACCGTGCGCCGCGGCGCCCGCAGCATCGACCTGTCGCCGCGGGAGTTCCGACTCCTCGAGGTCTTCCTCCTCCAGCCGGAGGAGGTGATCACCCGCGCACGGCTCCTCGACAAGGTGTGGGAGATGCAGTTCGATCCCGAAACCAACGTGATCGAGGCACACATGTCGAACCTCCGGCACAAGCTGGAGGCCGACGGTGAACCGCGGGTGATCCATACCGTGCGCGGCGCCGGTTACGTGTTGCGCATGTCCGAACCGGGGGATTCATGATGCGGTCGTTCCGGATGACGCTGGCACGCCGCATTGCGACCGGCGTCCTGGTGCTCTTTGGCATCGTCGGCATACTCAGCGTGCTGGCGCTCCGCTCGATTCTTTACGACCGCCTCGATGACACGCTGCTGCGCATCGCCGAGCTCGAGGCGCAGCATGGCGCGGCCACGACCTCGTCGGCGTTCGCTTTCCACGAGGGAATCCTGCTCCAGCCGCGTGAGGATGCCGCCTCCGAACTCACCCGCTTCGCCCAGCTCTGGACCAGCACTGGTCGCCCGCTGGTGCGCAGTCGCAATCTGAAGGCCGACCTCGACCTCCCTGCCGACGCGCTTGCGCTCGCTCGCTCTGGACGCGTGGGCTGGTCATCGCATCGCTGGGACGGCGAACCACTCCGAAGCGTGGTGTTCCCCCTCGCCCTTGTCGGGGCGGCGCACGGCGTGCACGTACTGCAGGTGGCCGCGCCCACCCAATCGGTGCGCCGCATCGTAACGCGCTTCGCGCTGCTGACGGCGCTGCTCTCCCTCGCGGCCACTGCCGGCGCTTTCCTGGTTGGGTGGCGTCTCGCGGGCGGCGCGCTCCGTCCGACTCGGGAGATCACCGAACAAGCCGAGGCGATCGAGGCGGGGACGCTGTCGGACCGGATCACGGCCCACGCCGATGTGCAGGAGTTCGGTCGACTGGTCAACGTCCTGAACGGCATGCTCGACCGCCTTGAGGGTGCGTTCGAGGCGCAGCGGCGCTTCACCGGCGATGCAAGTCACGAGTTGCGGGCACCGCTCAATGTGCTGCGCGGTGAACTCGACGTCCTGCTGCGTCGCGACCGTACCGCTGCGGAGTACCGCGAGACCGCGCAGCGTTGCCTCGAAGAAGTCGTGCACATGGCGCGGCTCGTCTCCGACCTCCTCCTGCTCGCACGCGGCGACGCCGGAATGCTGGTCGCACGGAACGCCGATACGTCGCTCCTCGATCTGGCCAGCACGGTGGTGCAGCGGATTCATGACGTCGCGTCGCGCCGCGACGTGCGGATCACGCTGCAGGGATCCGACGCCCGAGTCAGCGCCGATCCGGGCGTGCTCGAGCGCGCCATCACGAACTTGGTCGAGAACGCGGTGCGGCATTCCCCCGACGGCGGCGCCGTGACGATCACGATCGATCGCGAGGAGGCGACGGCCACGGTGACGGTCACCGATGAGGGAAACGGTATTCCCGCCGGAGAGGCGGCGCACCTCTTCACTCGGTTCTATCGAGGCGACCCGGCGCGAACCGCGACCGCCACCGGCAGCGCCGGCCTCGGTCTCGCGATCGCCCGGGCCGCCGCGGAGGCGCACGGCGGACGCCTCGACTACCTGGGTAACGCTCCCGGTGCGCGGTTCCGACTCCTCTTGCCCGTGACCGACGCGGTGTCGTCGCGAGTCGCAGGTGTGCACCAAGCCGATGGACCTCTCGTCTGACCATGTAGAGCGGTACGGCGCCCTGCCCCTGCTCGGTTAACCACAGGAGGAGTTTCATGGCACAGGTCAAGGACCCCGTTTGCGGGATGATGATTGATTCGGACACGGCAGATTGGAAATCAACCCACGGCGGCGAGACCTACTATTTCTGCATGGAGCAGTGCAAGGTATCGTTCGACGCCGATCCCTCGCAGTATGTCGGCGCCAGCGGCGGCCATGAGCCGGCGTTCACGGTGGAAAATGGCATGACCGCGCCGAAGTTCGGTTCGGCTGGGAGTGGCGGCGCCGAGTTCGAGGGACCGCCCGAGAACCGCTGATCAAGCTCCGGGGGAGATTCGCACGGCGGTGCCCCACGGGTCGAGGGCGATCCCCCCGGCCAATGCCGCCGACACTGTCCCTCCGGCGCGCAACACGTTGGTGAGAATCGCCGACGCATCGTGAGCCGGCACGATCAGTTCCCACTCGAGCAGGCGTGCATCATCGGGCCCCGGCCGTAATGCGCCGGGGCTCCATGCGTTCAGGCCCACGTGATGGTGATATCCCCCTGCCGCGAGGAAGAGCGCACCCGTATAGCTCCACACCGTCCGCTCGAAACCCAGTGCCTGGCGATAGAACGCCTCGGCGCGCTCGATGTCCGCGACCCGAAGATGTACGTGGCCGATCACCGTGCTCGGAGGGGCGCCGTTCCACGCCTCCTCTCCTCCAGCGTCCATCAGTTCCGCGAGGTCGAGCGACTCGGTAGACATTGCCAGTTGTGCATTCACATGCTTCCAGCTCGACGCCGGACGGTCGGCATACACCTCGACGCCGTGACCGTCCGGGTCGGTGAGATAGAGGGCTTCACTCACCTCGTGGTCGGCGGCGCCGACTCGCTCACCGATCGAACGGAGCTGCCGGGCGAACCGGCCGAGGTCGGCGCGGGTCGGAAGGAGCACGGCAAAATGGTAAAGGCCGAGTTGACCGCGGCGTGCAACGGGGTTGCTCCCGGGAACCCCATCAAGCACCACCAACTCGGCGCCGTTGGCGCCGCCCATGGTGGCGCGGTTGCCGTCGTGCGCAAGCCGAACAAGACCGATGGTTCGCTCATACCAGGCCGCCGACCGCGCCACGTCTGCCACCCGTAGCGTGATCCGGCCGATGCGCGCTGACGGGGGGAGACGGTAGTTGGGCGGCCGGTCAGTCGCCTCGGATCCTTCGGTCATCAACATCTCCGCATGCTCCTGGGTGAGGTGGCGGATTGTCGGGAAACGGTGAACGACGTCAACATCTTGATGGTACTACAAGCCGTCGGGCTCGGTTCCCGGTGTCTGTTGTCACGCTTGACCTCAGCGGTTTTCCGTAGCACACTACGGATTGCCATCACACCATGGGGCAGCAATGCACCGCCAGTTACACCGTATCGCAGCCGCGACGCTGCTGGCTGTTCCGCTGCTCGCGATGTCCGGGATTCGCCGTGGACGCGTCCCCACTCCAGCCGGAACGATACTCCGATCCGTCAGCCCAAGCGTGGTCGCCAACATGTCACAGCGTCCCGCCGGCGTGGAAGTGACGCTCACCGCCGCGCCCGCCCGGCTCGCGATGGTTCCCGGCGGCCCGACCGAGATGCTCACCTACAACGGCACCAGCCCGGGGCCCACCCTTGAGGTACACGAGGGCGACCGGGTGATCGTGCACTTTCGCAATCGGCTCGACGAGCCGAGCACCATCCATTGGCATGGCATGCACATCCCGTTCGCCGCCGATGGCAGCCCGTACGATCCCGTCGCCCCCGGCGATTCCTTCAACTACGTGTTCACCGTCCCCAACGGTAGCGCTGGGACATATTGGTACCATCCGCACCCTGATCACCGCACTGGGTTCCAGGTCGCACGCGGGCTCTACGGCGCGCTGATCGTGCGGGCGAAAGACGATCCCCTGCCGGGCACGCTGACTGAACAGGTCTTGGTGCTGTCCGACAACCGTTTTCGCGACGACGGATCGATTGATCTTCCAGACCGCCACACCAAGCATGGGCGGATCGATGAAGAGAACGGCCGCGAGGGTGACGTGGTCTTCGTCAGCGGCATGGTGCGTCCCTCGATCGCGATCCGGAGCGGGGAGGTGCAGCGTTGGCGGATCATCAACGCCTCGGCAGCCCGAGTGTACCGGCTTTCGATTCCAGGGCACACCTTTTTGCACGTAGGTTCCGACGGCGGACTCTTCGAAAAGCCGGCGCAGGTTAGCGAGATCACCGTCGCACCGGCGGAGCGTGTCGAAGTGCTGGTGCGCGCGACGGCGCCGCCCGGTACGACCACCGAGCTGCAGGCGCTCCCGTACGACCGCTACATCCCGCAGACCCGCCCCGCCGACTGGAAGCTGCCGCGCACCCTGCTGACGCTGCAGTACGACGTGAAGGGGCCGGTCGTGGCGCCGGCGATCCCTGCAACGTTGCGGCGCATTGAATGGATTGACACGAGCAATGTGTCGGCACACCGTGTCATGGCGCTGAGCCAGGGAATGATCAACGGCCGCAAGATGGACCTCGCGCGCGTGGACGTGACAGCGCCGCTCGGCGCCACCGAAATATGGGAGGTCGAAAATCTGGTGGGGATGGATCATCCCTTCCACTTGCACGGCTTCCAGTTTCAGGTGCTTTCCCGCAATGGTGAACCTGAGCCATTCCCGAGCTGGAAGGATGTCGTGAACGTGCCGAAACACGAGAGTGCCCGGTTCGTCGTGCGGTTCGACGATTTTCCGGGAAAGTGGATGTTTCATTGCCACATCCTCGACCATGAAGATCACGGGATGATGGGTGTTCTCGAAATCACACCAGCGAGGGGACGATGACAAGGATGCAGCGAACGTCAATGGTAAAGTGGACAGTCCCTGCGGTGGTGGTAGCATGTGCAGGGGCCTTGCTGATGAACGACGGCGGGCCACTCGCCGCCGCGCCCGCCCCGGCGGTGACAACCGCGGTCGTCGACGCCGATGGCCGGTTCATCCACGCTGATTGGAAGCGTGGCCGGAACGTGGTGCTGAACCATGGATGCGCGGACTGTCACGGCAAGGGACCCAACCCGGCGTCCGAGGACTACCTGGTGGGCGTGCGGGACAGCACGCAGGAGTTTGTGATCGGACCATTCAAGACGCGTCCGCGAAACCTGACCCCGGACAACCTCACCGGGCTCGGCCGATTCACCGAGCGGCAAATTTTCAACGCGATCCGTTTCGGCCTTCGCCCCGGCGAGACGCCCGATGTGGACATCACGTCACGCACGCCGGGCGAGGGCAATTTTCCGGCGGCGCCGAAGTACTTGGCTCCGCCCATGCCGTGGCCGGCGTTCCGCCACATGCCCGATCAGGACATCCGCGACATTGCGGCGTACCTCAAGCGGGCGCTCAGGCCGGTTCGTAACAAGGTGCCCGACAGCGAGGGGCCACCTGATTTCTGGGCGAGTGAATACACGCCAGACAAAATCGGGACCTTTCCTGCGCCGGACTTTCCGACGTCGCGGGAGCACAAGCCCTGAGATCGCTTATCGCTTGAGGATCGGAATGATCGCATCGCGCAGCGAGATCCAGAGGAACTGCGGTAGTGATCGCTGCGGTGTCCAGCGCTGGCGGATCGCCCCGTTCTTCGGGGTCTTTCCGCCCGTGCTGGTATTGTCTCCCTGCACCAGAAATTCATTGGCGGCAAACTTTGCCAGCGCACGCCGGATCCCGCCGAGCGGGCCACTCCGCGCCACTCCGGGAACCTCGACCTTGAGTCCGTTCCACCGCGGCACCACCGTACCGGTGGCCACGCCGTTGTTCACCCGGGCGTTGAAGGTGA
This sequence comes from Gemmatimonadales bacterium, assembly GCA_039915685.1. Classification (GTDB taxonomy): domain Bacteria; phylum Gemmatimonadota; class Gemmatimonadetes; order Gemmatimonadales; family GWC2-71-9; genus Palsa-1233. The sequence goes on from JBDSMU010000098.1 coordinate 6,626, forward strand.
TCTGCTCCAGCTCGCCCGCGGAAAACCCCAATTTGGTGGCGCCGAGGAGGAAAGGCGTGAACGCGGTGGCGGGCATCGCCCCGAGCTTGCCGCTGTAGGTCATCGAGAAGTCCCGTGCCAAAAGCGGGATCGCCATGTCAACGTGAAATGCGCCTTTGCCCATCAGGCGTGAATCGGCCACGACGCGCATCGGTGTGCTGCTTGTCTGTTTCAGCGGGTCGGTGGACAGGTTGAGCACCGTCACCCGCAGGTTGTCGAACCGCACCTCCCCCGGCTTTTCGGCTTCGGCGCTACGCTCCCGATACGACATCCGGCCAGCGAGCGTGACCGTATCGATCGCGATGATCACATCGACATCGCCCATCGCCTGTTGTGGAGTGCGCTTGGTGCTGCGCCGTCCGCGGGACGGCAGACGCTTGTCGGAATAGATGTCGAAGATGAATCCCGACACATCGGCGCGGCGGACATTGTAGCGGTCGAGTCGGAGGTAGCTCACCAGGTCCGCTCCGTGCACCGCTACGCTGTCGGCACTGAGTGCGATGCGATCCGCACGCCAGCGATTCCGCCGCACGAAATCCGCGTCTGATCCCTCGGGGCCCACCCTGATGTCAGTGGCGAAAGCGCTGCTATCGGCCACGTTCACGTGCAGCCGCCGCACCGCAACGCGGTCGCCGCCAGTGTCACGGCGCAACACGCCCCGCGCGTCGAGCGTGACGCGCCCGATAGGCGTTGGGGTGTCCCACATCGCCGGATGATCGCCGAAGGCGACGTTGGCGATCAGCATCGTGTCCAGTGAGGTAGTGGTGCGGAATGACGATCCCAATGAATTCTGAATCAGCGTGGTGCGGGTGAGCATGAAGGTGTCGAGCGTGACGATCCGGCCGATCGCGCGCAGCACCGCCTCCACCGGAGGGCGCTGCGCACGAACCTGCGGTACTGCCGTCGCTCGATCGTCGCGCGGACTCGTCGGCGACACCTGCACCGTGGCGCTGTCGATGGTCATGCGTCCCACGCTCACGTTGCCGGTGGTCAGGAAGCGCCGCCAGTTGACGTCGTCGAGGGCGAGCCGGCCGATGCTGAGCGCCGTGAAACCCAGTGAATCGGCGTACGGGCCCGGCAGGGGCTCGTACTCGAACCCCTCCAGACGCAGCGTCCGGTTCGCGAGCCCCACCGAGAAGCGGGTCAGGGCCAAACGGTTTGCGGCCTCCGCACTACCCTGGAACCCCTCCAGCGACACGGTGACATCGCGACTGAGCAGCGTGGTGCGCGCCGACTGCGCGACCTTTGGGTCGTAATGGAGTGAGTCGAGTCGCACGGCGAGTCGGTCGAACCGTACGGCTGTTCGCCTGCCGGAGCTTCCGGTGACGCCGAGGGCCAGTGCCACGTGGGGGAACGCGACGGTGTCGATCCGGATGAACGGAACGTCTCGCGACAGCTCGAGGTCGCCCTGCAACCTGAGGAATGCACCAGTCGAATCGGGCGACCCGCTTGCACTCCCCTCGGTCTGTGGGACCTCGGCCGAGACGGCCACGCTGTCGCAGCCGGCGGAAGCGACGTGCAGCCCATTTCCGGCGGTGAGCCTCGCGATGTCGATGCCGCTAAGTGCGCACCCGCGGAAGCGAAGGGTCAATGCTGGCAGCGGCTGGTCTCGTTTACTGTTGGCGGCGAGGTCAGTCGTGATGATCACTGAGTCAACCGATACCCGCTGTGCCGCTTCGTCGACGACGATGTGGCTGGATGCAAGCAGGTAGGCACCGTCGGAAAGTCGTTCGACCTCGCCTTGGGCCCAGCGGCGCACGACCGGGTCGGCGATCCGCACCACGTGGTGCCCAAGGCCCCATCGGTTGGCGTAGATCGCCCAACCGATCAGCAGCACGGCGACGACAATGGCGGGAGCGCGATAGCGGCGATCGAGCTTCAGGGTGCCTCCTTGGCGCATCAACGATGGTGGCGATTCGGGCGCCACACAACCGCTGGGCGTCTGTGACGGGGCATCAGTGATCACATGTGGTGCCGAGGCGTGGTGCTGATCCCGCAATCACTGGAAATCATCCAACTATGGTTCAGGACGGTTGCGCAAGGCATTATTGCACAATGGGTTATGGAGCGGACTCGCGACCGGCGCGACGGCCTGACCATTGCGTTGGAGGCCAGCATGATTGCTGCGCCTGCTCTTGACGATTCGTTCGACGTCCGAACGCACCAAGCCGCGAAAATGACGGCCCTCACTCGGATCGCGGGCGGAATTACCCGTGATATCGGGGATGCGGTGGAGTTCGCGGGCTCGACCATGCTTGAGGTGCTGGCGGAGCTGCCCACCTCTCACCCGGTGTACGATCGGCTCGACGACCTCCGCGACTCCATGCAACGGGTGGCGGCCGTGGCCCGCCAGCTTCGGGCATTCTCCGGTGCACCGGCTCGCCGAACGACTATCGACCTCGACGGCGTGGTCGAACGTACCCGGCCGATGCTCGAGCGCCTTGCCGGACCGGGAGTGGCTGTCGCGTGGCATCCGGACGCAGCAGGGGTCCACACCTTCGCCGCGCGGGGACTCGTGGAGCAGGTGCTGCTCACCCTGGTGGTCAACGCGCGCGACGCGATGCTCGATGGCGGGTCGATCCATATCTCGACGTCGTGCGTGGCGCTTGGCGACGAGTTGGTGCACCGTCACGGCGTGATGCCGCCAGGGCGGTGGACATTCCTCGACGTGCGGGACAGCGGGGTGGGTATGAGCGCCGAGACCGCCGCCAGCCTTTTCGAGCCGTTCTTCACCACCAAACTTCCCGGTATGGGCACCGGTCTTGGCCTCAGCGCTGTCTACGGCATGGTGCGCCAGGCGTCCGGGCAGGTGATCGTGGCGAGTCAGCCGGGCGAGGGCACGACCGTTCGGGTGGCCCTGCCGGCGGCACCGGGCACCGAGCTCTCTCAGGTAGCGGCGATCGCATTCGCCGACATGGCGATCCTGGTAGTCGATGACGACGAATGGGTGCGAACGGTTACTGCCCGTACGCTTCGCCGCGCCGGCTACGGGGTGCTCGAGGCAGACGGCGGAGAGACAGCGATTGAGCTGCTTCGGGGGGTCGCCGGGCGCTGCGTCCGGTTGGTGCTCACCGACATGATGATGCCCGGGATGAACGGCGCGACGCTCGCGTCCCTGGTGGAACGGGAACATCCCACCGCGCGGGTGCTGCTCATGACCGGGTACAGTGGCGGGATGCTTTCCGCGGATCGACTGGGGACGGACCCTGATTCGGTGCTGGCGAAGCCCTTCACGGTCGACGAGTTGCTCGCGGCCGTCCGGGTCCGTTTGGCATGATTCGCTGATCGGGCGTATGCCACCCTTGTCCTGAGGCAACTCGCGGTCAATTTTGCCCCGCGGCCCGGGAGCGATGGGGCCGGCACATCGACAGCGAGAGAGCCATGAAAGCCAACGACATCCGCAAGGGCAACGTCATCTACTTCGATGGCAAGCCCCACCTCGTGATGGATTTCACCCACCGCACGCCCGGCAACCTCCGGGCTTTCGTGCAGGTGAAGCTGCGCAACCTCGCGTCGGGGTCACAGCTCGACCACCGCTTCAGTGCGACCGAGAATGTTGACGAGGCACGGCTCGACACCAAGGACATGCAGGTGCTTTACGCCGACACCAATGGTGTACATGTCATGGACTCCCATTCCTACGAACAGTTCACCCTCGACGCTCAGCTTGTCGGCACTGACGCTGCCTGGATGCAGCCCGAGATGATGCTCGCGGTCGTCTGGCTCGAGGGAAAACCTATTTCGTACCAGCTGCCGACGTCACTGGAATTCGAGATTGCTGAAACCGCACCCGCCATGAAGACCGCTACCAAGAGCTCATCGTCGAAGCCTGCAGTGTTGAGCAACGGCGTTACGGTGCAGGTGCCGGAGTTCGTGGGTCAGGGGGAGAGGGTTCGAGTGAATCCGCGGGAGGGAGCGTACATCGAACGGGTGAAGTGATGAAGGTTGAGAGGTTGAGAGGTTGAGAGGTTGAGAGGTTGAGAGGTTGAGAGGTTGAGAGGTTGAAGGTTGAAGGGTTGAAGAATGGGAATGCCACAATACCTACATCCCCGCGTTCACGCAGAACGTGAAATGCGAGACGCGGCAAAATGAGTGCAACGAAAAAGGCTGACTCCCGCGGGGGTCAGCCTTTTCGTTGTTGGTGCTGCCGGTGCTACTCGAAGTCGGGGCGCCCGCCGCCATCGCGGCCGCCACCTGCAGGCCGACCCTGACCACCAGCCCCGCCCTGTCCACGCCCACCGCCGAACATGTTGTTCTGCGGATTGCGTACCGTCTCCGGCAATAGCGCCCACTGCACGTCGGTGAGGATCAATCGCACTGCCGCCACACCATCGGTGCTCTCCTTCCGCAGCAGCTCCAGGAGCGGCTGCAGCTTCGGAAACAGCGCCTGCATGTCCGGGTTGGCCCCAGCCTTGGTCACTTCAGCCTCAAGCGACGCGATGATCGGTGCCCGCACAGCGTCGGCTGAATCGGCGATCGCCTGCAGTTTGGTGAGCTGGTTGGTCGTCAGGGCCAGCGAGTCTTTCCGCTCGATCGCGGCCTTGGCGACGTGCCTCGGGAGGTTGGCGATCATCTGTTGGGCGAAGTTGCCCTGCCCGGTGATCCCCGCCGCACGGCGCAGCATCTCGCGACGCTGGTCGACGCCGATCACGTAGCGAAGCTGGATGCCCACCTGGAACGGGGAACGAACCGCCGTTGCGCCCGAGTTTGTTGCTCCGAACCGCTCGTTGACCTTGTAGCGGTAGGTGTTCGTGCTGGCGTCGAAGCCCTGCACGGTGAGTAGCGTGTTGTCCGGACGTGCGAACCCGCCCCAGCCCTTGAGGTTGTCGGCGCCATTGAAGAGTTCGTCGAGGCCGCCCAGCATGTTGATGGTCGAGAACGAAACCGAGAGGCGACGATCGAACATTGCCGGCCGCCAGTTGACCTGAAGCGAGAGGTTCGGCGTCCACGGACCCTTGCAACTGTTGCGGGTCGCGATCTGGCCAACCTGGTCCTTCAGGCACGACCCAGCATCAGATGCCAGGAGGTCCGACATCGCGGCCGCAAGGGCTGGGTCGGTGGCGGTAGATGGGCTGAAGACGTAGGCGCGGTCGTTGCGAGCCCCGTCGCCGTTGATGTCGCCGCCGACGGTCGGGGTGTACCGCGAACCCGAGGTGACGTTCGCCACAGCAGTGACCTCGAGGCCCTGATTGAATGGCCAGGTGACGTTGGCCTGGACGTTGTGGGTGCGCTCATTGCTCGAGCGGGCCCACTCGTAGTTCCGTGGGTCACCGCTGGTGAGGTTGCCGCCGCCGCCGGCGTCAGCGCCACCACGAGCCCCGAAACCGCCGCCCCCTCCGCTGCCGCCCTGATCGCGCGAGTGCTGGAAGGTGTAACTCAGGTTGAGCAGTGCGCCGCGGCGGGTGAAGGCATTCACGCTGGCGGTGAGCTGCTTGGTCTCATTCTCCAGCTCGCTGAAGAGTTGGCGTACCGCGCCGTACCCCGGGTCGACGCGCGACGCGGTAAGCGGCACCGCGCCGGTGCGCGGGTCGATCTGTGCCGCGGTGGCGTACACCGGTCGGTTCCCTTCGTTCGACAGCGTGAACGTCGGATTGGACACGAGGTTGAGATCGCGGGTACCGCCCTGCCCGATGCCGCGCACATACGAGCCGTCGAGGGTCAGCGCGTAGGTGTTCCAGAACCGCTTGGAGAGGCCGATCGATCCGCGCCACGTCTTCGGCGCGCCATAACCCTCGGCATAGGTGGTGACCGTGGGGCGGCCGGTGAAGATCGGGCTCGACTCGCCGTTAAGGCACTGCGTCGGGATCGATGCATCGTTGTTCGCAAAGTCATTCCAGTTCGGTAGCGGCACAGCGCCGCCGACGCAGAACAGCTGCGTTTCAGTGGTACGGAGTCCGGCCTGGGCCTGCGCCGTCCCCGGGAGCGTGCTCGGCATGGTGCCCCGGAAGAGGCCCACCCCGCCACGAACCACGAGTGCCGGTGCCTGAAATCCGCGCTGGCCCTGACCCTGCTGCTCGGCCGAGGGCACCGTGACCGAGAAGCCGAACCGTGGCGTGAAGTAGGTCTCGTTCGGCAGGATGTCGGTGCGGATCCCGAATCGCTGCTCGGCGTCGGTGTTGCGCGCTGGTGCGCCGTCGTAGCTGGTGTTCTCCAGGCGGCCTCCCACGGTGACCTGCACGTTGCGGCTGGGGCGAAGCACGTCGCTCAGGTACACCGCCGCGTCCTGACTGCTGCCATCACGAATCGTCGGCTGCAGCGTGCGCGTAAACGACGCCGGACGGTTCGCGTCAAAATCGGCGAGCGAGTTGAAGACGTAGGTGCCGAAGCGGTTGTTGGTCACGTCCTGCGTGAACGAGCTGCGGTTGAGCAGCAAGCCGAGCGAGACGCGGTGGACGCCGCCGTCGGGGAGCCACGACAGGTTGTTGCGGATCTCGAGCGACTTGTTGCTCGACTCCTGCGGGAGGCCGCTGTTGCCGCCGAATCCGAAAGTGTTGAAGCTCACTGTGCCGTCGTCGAGCGTCGAGAAGTTCTGCACCCGGCCCGTCGGCACGTAGAGGAACGGCGTCGACTCGCTCTTGCTGGTGTTGTAGCCCACCCGCAGCTCGTTGATGAACTGCACACCGATGCGGGACGCAAGGCTCATCGCCACGCCGCCGCCGGAACCGGTCTGGTCGCCGCCCACCTGTGGAAGCTGAGTCTGGCCGATACGGGTCGGGTCGGACTTGCTGTTGTTCGCGTCACCACGAATCGTGAGCGTGTGGCGGTCTGCCGCATTCCAGTCGAACCGGAATGAGCCGGAGTAGTTGAGCGCCGTGCGGTTCGGGTCGACCACGCCGACCCGCTGGGTGAGGCCCGTGCCGTTGGCGAGCTGGATAAACCGGGACACCGAGTCGGGCGATGCGCCAAGGCGCGCCAGCGTGGTGGCGTCGGCGGCGTCGAGCGACGCCATCGGTGACAGATCGCGACGGGTCGAGAACGATCCGAAGAGGAAGATCTTGTCGCGCTTGAGTGGGCCGCCGAAACCGCCGCTAACGTTCTGTTGGGTCTGCCCTGAGGTGAAGACGTTGTCGGTCGCAGCGCCGAATGCCAGGTTCTTGTCGCGGAAGTTTCCGGTGACGGAACCCTGCACGACGTTGCTGCCGCCGCGGGTCGTGGCCGAAACCTGGCCGCCGCTGAAACCTCCACGCGATACGTCGAATGTATTGGTGATCACGCGGGTGTTGCGGATCGCGTCCTGCGGGATGTTGGTGCCCGTCGAAGAGAGTCCGTCGACCACGAAGTTGTTCGCGCCCGAGCTCTGGCCGGCGATCTGGAACGACAGTGGGGTCGAGTCGGTGCCGGGCACCATCACCACGCCGGGAACCAGCGCGGCGAGGGCCGCGAGGTCGGAGGCGTCGATCGGAAGCCGGGCGGCCTGTGCGGCGGTGATGTTGCGCTCCGAGCTGCCCGGCGTCGGGCGCTCGGTTTCGTTCCCTGAGGGGGCACGGGTCGCGCGGGCCGTCAAGTCCTGGAGCTGTACCGGTCGCTCGCCCAGCTTGACATTGAAGTTGATCCGGTCATCGTCCGATTGCCGCGACACGTTCGCGATGTACGGCTGCTTGCCGATCGCGCGAACCGTGATCCGATACTGGCCGCCGCCGTCGTTGAAGAAAATCGTGAAGCGACCCTTGTCGTTGGTGTCCTGACGCTTCGTAACTTCTGTCTCAATGCTGAAGGCCTCGATCGTCGCCCCGACCACCGGCGCGCCGGTGGCGTCGGTGATCGTTCCGGTGATGACGTCGACATTGCTGCCCGACTGCGCGATGGCGCGGGGAGCGATGCCAACGGCGAGGAACGCCAGAGCGGCGAGAACACTGCAAACACTGGTGCGAATACTGGACAGAGACATAACGGTCCCGGGCTGATGGCCTTCGGCACGAGCGCGGAGGAAGATCCGGGTCGCACCACGGCATTACTACGCTGCATCATCGGGGAACGTTGAGGCCTGCCAGATTCAGGAGTGTCCCATTTCCGCCTCTCCATCGGGACCGGGTTCTGGCGCCGGCGGGGGTGGCGGGGTCTCGGTGCCGCGGGAACGGTCCGGGTCGATAAATGCCGCCATTTTCGAGCGGGCGTCCCGGAACTCCGCCTCGGCCCTGACGCGAAGCTTCTCAAGATCGTCGCGGCTGTCCACCGCCAGCTTGTCGAGCTCCATCCGAACATCGGCCAGGGCCGAGTCAATCCGCACTCTGGCATCGGCCAGAAGCTGGTCTCGGCGCTGGTAGGCGTCGCGGGCCTTGTCGGCGATCTCGCGGGCGCGGTCGTCGAGTTCGTCAAATACCGGCATTCGTTCCTCCTGTGAAACGTTCGAGTGGCGGGCGCATGACGCACCGTTCATATATAAGACGGTCAAGGCGGGATGTTGGCCACGCTGGCGGTGACATCCATCCGGCAACATCTAAACGTTTCGTCCCCACACGGCGTCTCATCTCGGTGTCCGTCGTTCCGGTCTTCCTCCTCCCCGTGACCCGAGGTCGTGATCGATCCCACGGTTGAGGCCGCGCAGCGCGGGGACGACGCAGCATTTGAGGTCCTCTACGACATCCACGCTCCACAGGTGTACGGTACCTGCCTCCGGCTTGCTGGCGACGCGGGGGCCGCCGCGGATCTGGTGCAGGATGTCTTTGTCGAGGTGTGGGAACGGATCGCTAGCTACCGGGGAGAGTCGTCGTTCTCGACCTGGCTGCACCGGGTGGCCATCAACACCGCCCTCGATGCGAGTCGACGGAACCATCGGCGCAACCTCCGGGTGGCTGTCGATGCCGACCTCCGCGGGACCGGAATCGACGGCCCGCTTGCCGGTGCTGCCCGATCCACAGACGTCGGATTGTCGATTGATCTAGACGACGCGATCCGCAGACTCCCGCCAGGGGCGCGGGCCGTCTTCGTGCTTCACGACGTCGAGGGCTATCGGCACGCCGAGATCGCCAACTTGCTTGGTATCGCCGAAGGTACGTCGAAAGCCCACCTCTTTCGCGCGCGGCGTCTGCTGCGGGAGGCCCTGAACCGATGAGATGCGCCGACGCGAACGCCGTCCGCCGTTATCTCGCGGGCGAGCTGGATCCCGGTGATGCGATTAGCCTGGAGCTTCACGCTGCCGGGTGTGCCGCCTGCGGCGCGCAACTCCTGGCGGCCGTCATCCCCGGAGTGACTGGGCTGCCACGCGAGATCGCGCCGCCGCGCGGGCTGCGCGACGCGACGCTGGCGGCGATGCAGCGGGCACACCCACGACGGCGACGCTGGATCGTCCCGGTTGCATTGGCCGCAGCTGCTGCGGTCGTGCTGATGGTGATCCAGCCAGCACCCAAGAAGGCCGCCACCCGCCTCAACCCGACCGCGGCGGTGGCCGCCCGGCGTGCCCAGCCTGAGCTCGCAGCGCTCGATCGGGCAGAGCAGGAACTGGTCGACGCCCTCGCCGCGTCGCCAGATGACCCTGAGCTCCACGCCTACCTCACCACGGTGCAGGCGCGCCGTGCTGCGATCGCGCGCCTGGTCCGGGAGGCGGCACTGTGATCCGACCCGCGGTCGTGGCCGCCGTTGTCACGCTCGTTGGAGGCGCCATCGCGGCGGGCGCGCAGCAGCCGATTCAGGCTGGATTCCACACCGCCAGCGACGTCGCAATCCGAGTATGGGTGCCGACGGGATTGGTGCGGATCGTGGCGTGGGACCGGGATTCGGTGGACGTCGGTGGCACGAATGGCAAGCTCGGTCGCTTCTTCGGCGGCGGCAGCGCGTTGCAGGTGAAGCTCGGCATCGAACCGCTCGATCCGATGAACACCGCGCTCCCAGGGGCTGACATCACCGTGCGCGTACCGAGGAAGGCACGGGTATGGGTGAAGATGACAACTGGTCACGTGGACGCAGATGGCATGGCGGGCGAGGTGGACGTCAGCGTGGTCGGGGGGAGCGTCGGCGTCCGGAACTCTCGTGGCATAATTGTCATCGAATCGATCGACGCGCCGGTGGAGGTCTCGCGGACCGACGCCGCGTTGCGCATTCGTGGGGGGAAGGGAGCGGTGATATTCCACGACGTCGGCGGAACCGCGTCGATTGCTACCGTGAGTGGGGACGTCATCACTGACGGCACGGCGCCGCTCGACGCCACCATCGAGACCATCGGCGGCGCCATCACCACGCAGGTGCGTGGCACGCTCGACCTCCAGACCCATTCCGGCACCGTTACCGTTGCCGTCGACCCGGCACGCGCGCCGCCAATGCTGTTGACGGCTCGGCAGGGAGCGGTCCGCAATCCCTATCGAAACGCGATTGGAACGCCGACCGTCGTCGCACGCTCCTTCCGCGGCGACATAAACGTAGTGCCACTTGGCGGCGTCAAAGGAGGGAAGTAGACCCCTCCAGCAGGAGTACATGATGCCGCGATTCACCCCGATCCACTGGCTCCTCCCCCTCGCCACCTTTGCGCTCGTTGCCGCCGCGCCACTCCTCGGTCCACCGCACATCAAGGTTGAGCGGGTCGGCAAGGACGTGCCAGCCCCCACTCCAGGCGCCGTGCTCCGCGTCACCGGCGATCATCATCAGGACAGCAACAAACCCACAGTCACCGGTCGCGCCGCAGGGATGCGCAACGGCAAGCGGATTAGCAAAGCGCTGGTGCTGACCGCCACATCGAAGCATGGACAGTTCGGTGTCGCGACGCAGTGGGAAATCGGCACGCCCTGGGTCCTGATCTTCACGGTGACGCAGGACGGGCACGGCAGCTTTGGGGCGGTCGAAGCTATGGCTCAGGTCGACGCCCGCGGAGTGATCAACGGGATCGACCACCCGAGACAGACCAACGCGCAGGGCTACACGTACGGCCGGGTCATCACGGAGAAGGAGATCGCGCTGGCACTGAGGCAGCTCGCCGGTCGCTGATCATCGCTGGCAACATCGGGAGGGGACGCCTACTGTTCGGCTTCCCAGCAACCGGTCGAGGCGGGTTTGGCAGGGTTTTCACGGACGTTCAGGCAGGGCGCGGGTGCGCGGCGCGCGGCGCCGGTGGGCGGGCTCGGCGAGAAGAAGCGCAAGGTGTCGGGCGAGGTTGTCTGGCGGGAGGCGCGCGAACTCGTCTGGCACCATCGGCGGCGCCTCTCAATCGGGTTCGCGTTGATGCTCATCAATCGTGCTGCCGGTTTCGTGCTGCCGTGGTCGTCAAAGGAGTTCATCGACAACGTCCTTCCGCTACGGAATGCATCGCTGTTGTGGCCGCTCGCGATCGCGGTCGGGCTGGCGACGCTGGCACAAGCCATCAGTTCGTTCGGGGTGTCACAGATTCTTGGCGTTGCCGCCCAGCGCGCGATCACCGAGATGCGACGCGCGGTGCAGTCGCACCTGGTGCGCCTGCCAATCAACACCTTTGACGCCACGCAGACCGGCCAGCTCGTCTCGCGGGTGATGAGCGACGCAGAGGGGATCCGAAATCTCGTTGGTACGGGCCTGGTGCAGCTCGTTGGCGGCGTGCTCACCGCCATCGTCGCATTCACGTGGTTGATGTTCCTCAATTGGCGGCTTACCTCGGTGACGCTCATTCTGCTGCTCGCTTTTGCCGGCGGGATGGCGTACGCGTTCAGCAAGCTTCGACCGATCTTCCGTGAACGCGGAAAGATCAATGCCGAAGTGACCGGGCGGTTGGTCGAGAGCATCTCGGGGATTCGCGTCATCAAGGCCTACACCGCCGAGCGTCGTGAGCGGCATGCGTTCACGAAGGGTGCCAACCGACTGTTTCGCAACGTGGCCGCGACGATGACCGGTGTCTCGGCGACGACCGCGCTCTCGACTGTCGTGGTGGGCATCATCGGGACGTTGCTGATCGTGGTTGGTGGACGCGACATCATTGCGGATCGGATGTCGACCGGCGACCTCTTCCTGTATGTGTTCCTGACGGGGCTGGTCGCAGCGCCATTGGTTCAGATCGCCTCGATCGGCACCCAGATCACCGAGGCGTTCGCGGGGCTGGATCGAATTCGCGAGCTGCGAGCGTTCACGGCAGAGGATGAGGGTGACGACGCACTCACCCCCCTCGGAGCGATGAACGGCAATGTCGTGTTCGACGACGTCACGTTCAGCTATGAGGCCGGCGTGCCGGTGTTGCACAACATCTCGTTCGAAGCACGAGCGGGAAGCACCACAGCGCTGGTTGGCACAAGTGGATCGGGGAAGAGCACGCTGGTGTCATTGGTGATGGCGTTCAACCGCCCGGACACCGGTAGGATCACGATAGATGGGCGCGATCTTGCCACGATGCGGCTCCGTGAATACCGCAGCCGCCTCGGCATCGTCTTGCAGGACAACTTCCTGTTCGACGGCACGATTCTCGAGAACATTCGCTTCGCGAAACCCGACGCGCGGGAAGCAGCGGTGCGCGACGCCGCGCGGATTGCGCACGTTGACGAGTTTGCCTTGCGGTTCGATCTCGGTTACGAGACGATCGTGGGTGAGCGTGGCGTCAAGCTGAGCGGCGGCCAACGGCAGCGTGTGGCGATTGCGCGCGCCATTTTGGCCGATCCGCGAATCCTCATTCTCGACGAGGCTACCTCGAGTCTCGACTCGGAGAGCGAGGCGCTGATTCAAGAGGGGCTGGCGACGTTGCGGGAGGGTCGGACGACGTTCGTGATTGCGCACCGGTTGTCGACGATCACGGCGGCGGACCAAATTCTGGTACTGGAGCACGGCCGTATTGTGGAGCGGGGAACGCACGACGAGTTGGTCGACCTGGGCGGCCGGTATCGCGCGCTCTACGACCGGCAGTACCGGCAGGCGCTCGATCGCTACGTCAATCCCGGCGAGGAGCTGGCGGGGGCTACCCGACAGCATCCGTGAGGAGGTGGCTCAGCGGCCACCGACCTCACGGAGCAACTCCGAAATGGCCTGACGGCGGCGGAGGCGTTCCTCGATCCCGCCGCTCGCGGCAACATCACCGGCCTCGCCGGCGTCCATTTCCTCGTCGTCGCGACCGTCTTCGACCCGTCGCATCCGGTCCTCTTCCTCATACATCGCATCGCCAAACATGATTCACCTCCCGGGGCGCGTCGTTCCGCCGCGCGTCGGGTTGACACGGGCTAGGTGGAGCCGCCAGCCGAGAGTGGGTGGCAGGGCGCCTGAACCCTTGTTACTTCAGACTTCGTGCCAAACGGCCGGGCGGCTTCACGGGTAGGAGCATCGACTTGACCTGTGTCGCGCAGGTGACGCCATTGCAACGGGTTGGAACCGCATGGCGAGGTTCAGAAAGGGTCCTACGTTGAATGGGGCTGTCGGATGTTGGCAGCGGTGATGTGCGGCACGGACGCAGCCGGGGAGGCGGGCTAGATTGAGGTGGGTATCAAGACGGTTCTTCATCGCCTCCCTCACTGAAGGTCCACCTTGGAATCAATCCCTCGGGTTCGGTGACTTCATCGCCGTCCGGCGGAGGACCGGCTCCGCACACCAGGCACACGCTCGATCACCTCGTTCCCGAGGTGTACGACGAGTTGCGCGCCATCGCTCGGCGGCAGCTCGCGATCCGTGGCGGGCAGCAGACGCTCGCGACCAGCGGGCTCGTGCACGAGGCCTACCTCCGGCTGTCCAACCAGGCCACAGTCGCGTGGGCTGATCGTGGTCACTTCATTGCGCTCACTGCGCTCGCCATGCGCCACGTGCTGGTCGATCGCGCCAAGGCACGGAGCGCCGCCAAGCGCGGCGGACTGGTCCGCCAGGTGACTCTCGAAGAGTCGAGCATCGCGGCCGACGAGCAGGGCGGCGCATTGCTGGAGATCCATGAAGCGGTTGAACGCCTGGCCGCCGTCGAGCCGCGTCTTGCGGAACTCATAGACTGTCGCTTCTTCGCGGGGTTGAGCGAGGTTGAGATCGCCGAGGCCCGCGGTGTTACCACCCGAACCGTGCAGCGGGACTGGGCGAAGGCGCGGATGCTTCTTCGCCGCGCTCTGGCAAGATGACAAACCCGGCCCTGATTCCCGACGACTGGGCGGAGCTCTCGCCGCTGGTCGACCAACTGCTGGACGCTGAACCGGGGGCGCGTCGGGCACTCCTCGTGGCGCTCGGTGGGAACGATCGCGCACGGTACGATTCGCTGGCTGGGCTGCTCGCTGAATGTGAACGCGAGACGACCCTCCTCGACCGATCGGCCGCCGACGTGTTCGACCAGCTCGTCGACGACGATCCGCCTCTCGTGCTCGCGGGTCGGTATGCACTCGGCCGTGAGATCGGGCAGGGCGCCACCGCCCGCGTGTACGAGGCGCACGACCAGGCTACTAACCGCATGGTGGCTGTGAAGTTGATCCGCCCCGGCCTTGCCGCCACCTTGGCGCGGGATCGGTTCCTGCGTGAGATCGCCATCGCCACGCGGCTTCGCCACCCCAACGTCACGACACTGCTGGATTCGGGCAGCGAGGGTGATCTGCTCTTCCTGGTGATGCCGATCGCCACGGTGTCGCTGCGATCCCACCTCCAGCTGCACGGCGCGGCGCCGATCACGTCGGCGATGCCGATCCTGCGCGACGTGGCAGCCGCCATCCGTTATGCGCATGCCGAGGGAGTGGTTCACCGCGACATCAAGCCCGACAATGTCATGCTGCAGGATGGCGTCGCCATGGTAACGGATTTCGGCATCTCGAAGGCGATGCTCGCAGGCCAGTCCGAAGACACGGGCAGAGCAATCACCCAGGCAGGGGTCGTGGTCGGGACCCCGGCGTACATGGCGCCGGAACAATGGCTCGGTGATCCATCGGCGAATCATCGTGCCGACCTCTTCTCCTTCGGCTGCCTGGCGTTCGAGTTGCTGGTGGGAGAACCGCCCTTCGGCAGGACCGACGCGGCCAACGTGACGCTGGAGCGGATGCGGGGATCGCGCACCGGTCTGGCCGCGCAGCTCAGCGAAGTCGCACCGCCGGCGGTGGTTGAGATCATCCTGCGTTGTCTGGCAGAGGATCCGGGGAACCGACCCGCCAACGCAACTCAAGTCGTCGAAGCGCTCGACCCGGTGGCACGAGCGCACGCACCCGGAATACCGTTCCGGATACGCGCGCTGCTGGGGGTCGCCCTGCTCGTGATTGTGAGCCTTTGGTACTCGCTCGCGAACCGATGAACCGTCGTTTTACATCGCCGGTGCTGGCAGCGGCACGGCTGTGACCCGATAGAGCTTCCAGCCATTCATGTCCCGCCTCAGGACGACCATGTAGCGCTCCTTGGTCTCTCCCCCACCGGCGGGATGCTTGGTGAGCGTGCCCTGGTCGATGGCTGTCGCGCCGAAGACCTGCACCGTGTCGGAGGTGATCACCAGGTGCGGGAACTCGGCCGCGCCGGCCTTCATCGCGCCCAAGATGGCATCGTAGCCGTTGAGCACCGACCCGTCGGCGTTCATCGCCACTGCGTCCTTCGTGTACATCTTCGCGATTGCGGCGGCGTCCTTCTTGTTCCAAGCCTCCGCGTACTCGGTGCGGAGTGTGCCGATGTCGGCCAGCGCCGTCCGAAGCCGGACGCGGTCGGGGGCGATCTGGGCCTGCAGGGCCATCGGAGCGACTGCAAGCAATGCCAGGAGGAATGAGGCGTTGCGGCGGACTGTGACCATGGTAGTCTCCTCAGCGGATGGGGTTAGCTGACCTGCGAGGTGTCGGATTGGCGACGGGGCGACGGGTTGCCCCCTCAAATGACTATACGACATTTTGAGGCACGACCTGACATCGGGTGCGGGATGACCCGCGGAGACGACCCGCCTTGGTCGGTATACCGATGATTTTCGGGGTCTGGGGGGATTTGATTAATGCTACGTCAGCATTTGACGTTGAGCAACCACCAGGACCGGAGCGATTCATGACCGACTAGACAGTCCTGTTGGATCGCGAGCGTCGGCCGGCTCAGCGTTCGCCAGTGCGAGGCTGGCTCGG
Source organism: Gemmatimonadales bacterium (assembly GCA_039915685.1). Classification (GTDB taxonomy): domain Bacteria; phylum Gemmatimonadota; class Gemmatimonadetes; order Gemmatimonadales; family GWC2-71-9; genus Palsa-1233. The sequence goes on from JBDSMU010000098.1 coordinate 22,582, forward strand.
CAGCCAGAGCAGGGTGAGCATGGTGACAAGCAGCACCCACGCCAGCCATGGAGGGAACCGGAGACCGGCCACTGGTGGGGCATCAGGAACTGATGGCGTATTCGTGCGGTTGAGCGCTTCGTTCGTCACGCGGCGACGCGCCGCACGATCCAGTGACGCGAACGCGTGGCGTGGCGCGACATGGACCCGAAAGGAATCGGCCCCGATGTTGAGCGACATCCATCCGGTGTCCCGCGGCCAGAGGACTATCGCGCGGTGGAGCGTGTCGGGACCAACGCGAAGAGCGACATCATCGACGGCCCCACCCTCGCCGAGCATCGCGCTGTCGGCCGACACACCGATGCGATTGACCGACAGCGGCTGATCGACTCGTGCCAATGCATCGCTGGCCAGTCGCCATTCTGCGGGCTCGGGGCGTAACGCGGCGCCAATCAATGCCGCCCACCACGCCGCTTCGATCGATTCCTCCCCTGCAAGCCCCCAGCGAGACGGCGCGGTGATGCGGGTCGCGACAACTGCCCCCTCACCCGTGATGAAGCGCCACGCCACCGGCATGCCGGCCAGGGAGGTGATGATCGGTGTGCCGCCGGTGATCGCGAGCGCTGCGGCGGGAATGGCCACCTTGGACACATGCGAGGAGTCCAGCGCAACCCGGACCTGATCATCGCCCCCGCCGCGGCGTACCACCGTGAAAGGAAATACCGGCGACCGGGTGAGCACCGAATCGACCAGATGCACCACGCCGAGCCCCAGCTGGCTTTGCCGGGCAACGGCGTCACGTTCGGCGCGGCTCAGCATTGCCAACCCACCGGGTCCAAGCACCAGGGCATCGGCTCGTGCCAGCAGCGAGTCGGTGAGCACACGGTCCGGTGATGCCGTGCCCCATGCGATGATGCGATCCTCGCGCGCGGTCAACCGCGTCCGCTGCAGCAGCCCACCCCCTTGCGCGACGACCAGCCTGGCCAGCGCAGCACCCTCGCGACTTGGCCTGCCCTCGACGAGCACCACCGCTGGCGCTGGGGGGCTGCGGACGTCGACACCGATCACCTCGTGCGTGCCCCCACCATCGAGCGTCCATGTCATCATGCCCGCCGCCCGGGGAACGGCCGTAAATGCGAACGTGCTGTTGGTCCACACCGAATCGGCGCGGCCATCGGGATGGCGCAGATGCACCCACGATGAGTCGCGCAGGTCGAGCTCGCCGCCAATCGTGATACGCTCGCCGGCGACCGCGCGTCGCGGCCAGGAGAGGCGGGCGAGTCCAACCGGATCGGACGGTGGGTTCCATTCGATGCGATGGCGACGCAGTAATGCCAAGGCAGGGCGGCCTAGTCCGTCGCCCTCGATTTGCACGGAGCCGCCCGGCGCAACCCCTGACGCGGCGGCCTCGACATCGGCGTACGCCGTTTCGTGGGCGCCGACCGACCGGATCACGGTACGATCGACAACCGGGGTCACCAGATGGCGTGCCGTCGCGAGTGCACCGAGCAGCACGGCCACCGCGACGGCCGCCACGAGACGTATCGCGCGGCGCGGAGCGTTGCGGCGCCATTCGGTGCCCAGACAGAGCAAAGCGAGCACGCCGCATGCAGCCACCACCGTAATCGTCACGGGGTGCTGTCACCGGCGGGTCGGCGGATCAATGGCGGCGTGGGCTGCGGGAGCGCGGCCAGCAAACCCTGCCGCAGTGCGGGAATGCACTCATTGCAGCCATCGATGACTCGACGGAGCAATCCGAGCGTCTCGAGCACCGATCCGGGGGCACCCTCAACGACCCGTGCCGAGAGCCGGATGCCTGCTGCATCGAGTGCCTCGCGCCGACCGAAACCACTCTGAATGAGGCTCCCCAGCGCGTCGCGGATGGGGGTGTCGGGATCGTCCGGCAGCGTCGTGCCGCTGCTGGTCAGCTGCGCCAGACCGGTGGCACGCTTGGTAAGACGCGTTGCACGAACATCGATGGCGGGCGGCTCAAAGCCGATCCGCTTGACATAGGCGCGCGACGCACGCCGGATCTCCTCGAGCGACTCCAGCGCTGCATACTCCGATGGCAGCGCTGCCGCCGGTTTTCCAGTGCGAAGCTGTTTTTCCGCTTCCCACATCGACGAGAGTGCTCGCTTGAGTAACGTCTTTACACCGGCACTGAGCAGCGTCGCATTCTCGGCCATATCATGATTGTGCCGGAAATCTTCGGCGGTGACCACGTGGTCGTCTTCCGCAGGGTCACTGGGTGCGCCCTCATTCTCTTCGCCCACGAGTGCTCCGTAGCGAACTCGGAGCAGGTGCTGTTCGTAGCCGATATCCATCGACCGACGCGTCACATTACCGGCCTGGCCGAGACGGATATCTCGCAGCAGTGCCTCGGTGTCAAGGATGATCTGGCGCTGGCTCCGGAAGTACGCCGGCTCAACATTCAGCGCGATCCCTGGCAACGTGGTCGTGCTCATCGCGGTCGTGTCCAGCATCGTGATGATGATCGTTTCGGATCGCGCCGATTGGGCCCGGGGCATCCGACGGTCGAACGCCTCGAAAGTGAGCAGCACCTCGTCGCCCGGTGTGACCCCCAGCGAGTCGACGTTGATGATGCGGCTCACCACGATCGCCGCTGGACCACGGCGCGATTCGGCTTCCACTGCCAGAATTTGCTCGCGGAAGGTGGCGCCTTCGCCGCGACCTCCGACCAATGCGATGAGACGCGTCGACCCGAGTCCGTAATCGTCGCGCACCAGTGCCCGCACGACCACGGCGTGTGGGTCGCTCCAGTCGAGCGCGACGCGGGTTGGAGGGGCAAGGATCGACAGAAGCGGCGGCTGGTCGGCGATCATCGTGATCAATCGGTCTTCGGTGCGAACTCGCTCAGCAGTCCGGGTTGCCTCCACCCGCCAGACGAGCGGACGGGTGAGCATGGTAGCGGTCGTCCAGTTGTCGCCTTCCCGTGATGCCACCAGGGTGTCGCCCGCCGAGGTGATGATCCGGACTTGCTCGGCCGCCGGTGCGCGCGCCGTCCAGGTGACCTTGCTCCCTTCTTCCACCGCCACCTGCGCAGCGGCGGTTGTACGCGGCGGACGTCCGGTATATGCGGGCGGAACCCAGCGCACTTCTACCGCAGCGATCACAAGCGGCGAGACGACGGGCGACTGCGCGGCCGCTTGTGCTGCACTGGCCGTATCTCGAATCGGAAGCAGCAGTGCAACAGCGAGGCCGACGCCGGCAGCAGTTGTGATCGTGAGCGCCGCGAGCTTGGTGGGGGATCGCATCGGCGGGATCGATGACGCGCCGAGTGCATCGATCACTCGTTGCCGCTGGATCCGGCCGACCACGGTGTCGGGCTCGGTCAGCAGCAGTTCGGCGCTTTCCTCGGTGCCCTTCACGGTTCGATCGATGTGGCGCGCGACGGTGCGGGCCGTGATGGGCCGTTGATGGATGATCCAGGCACCGATGCCGAGCACGAGCATTCCGGCGGCGGAGCCCCAGCGCGCAGAGGCCCCGACACGAGTAGCCCACGCGGCGGACGCCAATCCTGTCAGCACCGCCGCCAGCAACCATGCGGCGATCCGCGACGTGCGAATGCGTTGGGCGCGCGCCTCCAGCATGGGTAAACTCACCAGCGTCGCCGCTGCGACACGATTCGTTCAGCTGCGACGAGAGCGACCAGCATCCACCAGAGCGCGGGGCGAGCGTCGCGTGACCGGCGTGATAAAGTGACAGTCAAGTCGCGGGAGGGAAGGCGTTGTGATGGGGGCGGTGGGACCATGCCTGCGTCGCGGTTGACCGGTTCTGCAACGCTGATGATCTCGACCGGATGCGCCGTTCGCGGACGCGTTCCGGCGTATCGATCGTCGCCATCCGGAGCGATCATCACGATGGTATCATTGCGTCCGATCGACGAATCCGCCCATGCGAGCAGCGTCCATGGATGGGGCGACAGACCGATCGCCGCGGCCTCAACTCCTGCCGTGCGCAGTGAGTCGCCGAGGCGCTCGAGCCCGGTCGGTATAACCGCCACCCGCCGGCCGGCGGCATCCCGCACCGTGAGCTGCGGTCCGGCGAGGTAAATGGCACCAAGGATGATGAGTGCGCAGCGGAGCAAAAGCAGAGGAATGTCGCGCAGCTGGCGCTGCCGCCTGGCGGCGGTGGAGCCGGTGACGTCGGCGACGCTGCCGACCTGGATCACTGTAGGGGGCCGTTGGTCGCGACGGTGCAGCAGGATGGGGATCGCAACGGCCGCTGCCGCTGCGAGCCATGCGGGTGACGTCCACTCCATCGGTCAGCGCCTGCCGGCGCGGTCCGCGAGCCAACGGCCAAGCGCGGGGCCGAGCGGACGCATGCAATCGACCATCACTACATCGATTCCCGCGCGCCGCGCCGCCCCAATCTCCGCTTCGAGGTGTGCAGCTCGCGAGTGCGAGACATTGTCGTCCACCACGATGCGTTCGCCGGTCTCGAGATCCTCCAGCGTGACCGCGCCGCCATAGGCGAGGTCACGTTCCCGCGGCGTCCGGAGCATCAGGATTGTGCAGTCGAACCCGCTGTGCTCCAGCGAGAGCCGGAGGCCGCCACCGGGATCGTGCCAGTCGGTGACGAGCACGAGGGCACCGTCGCGCCCGCCACCTGTCGCGGCGATCGCTGCGCTCACCCCGACAGGCAACTGACCCGAAGGCGTCGCGCGATCGAGAGCGTCGACGATCCGCTCGAGCTGTCGGCGGTCACGCGACGGCGGAACCGAAACTCCATCGGGAGCCAGCAATGCCAGCGACGGTAAGTCACCCTGCTGCACAGCGCACTCGGCGAGCGCGGCCACGATTCGACGCGCTACATCGAACTTGACGACTCCATCCTCGGTATGAGCCATCGAGGCCGTGGCGTCGAGAAGAAAACGAACCGGCAATGCGGTTTCGGCGTCGGCCTCGCGCACATAGAGCCGGTCAGAACGGGCGAGCAACTTCCAGTCAACGTGCCGGAGGTCGTCGCCAGGCTGATAGCCACGGTACTGCGCGAATTCGAGGCCCGTGCCCGGAAGCCGACTGGCATGGCGGCCCTCAGCGACCCCTGCGCCCGCCCGTCGTGCACCAATCGGAAGATGGGCCAGCGCGGCGGCCAGCGCGGCGTCATGCCACGCCGGGCGGGTCATGCGACCGGGGCCGGAGGGTCGGGGAGCTGGGCGAGCAAGGCAGCTGTTACCGCATCCGCGTCGATCCCCTCGGACTCCGCTCGGTAGGTGAGCAGGATCCGGTGTCGCAGGACGGCCGGCGCGATTGCACGGAGATCATCCAGCGTCACGCCGAAGCGACCATTCAACAGCGCACGTGCCTTCGCGCCGAGTACCAGTGCCTGACCGGCCCGCGGACCGGCTCCCCATCGCACTGCGTCACGCACCATCGCGTTGCTGCCTGGCCCGGGTCGTGTGGCGCGAACCAGGCGCGCCGACCACCGAAGTAACGGAACGCTGACGGGTACGTCGCGCACCATGGCCTGCAGCGCGATGATCGCAGCGGCATCGAGCACCGGCGCGGGCGCGCCGACGGAACGACCGGTGGTACGCGCCAGAATGTCGGTCTCCTCGTTCTCGTCGGGGTACCCGACTGTGAGCTTGAGCAGGAACCGGTCGAGCTGTGCCTCTGGCAACGGATAGGTGCCGGCCTGCTCAATCGGGTTCTGGGTCGCGAGCACGAAAAACGGCGCCGGGAGTGGGTGCGTGGTCCCCGCATAGGTGACTGAATGCTCCTGCATCGCTTCCAGGAGTGCAGCCTGCGTCTTCGGCGGGGTGCGGTTGATCTCGTCGGCCAGCAGAATACTGGTGAATACGGGGCCGGGAGCGAAGCGGAAGGCGCGCCGACCCGTCCCATGATCTTCCTCCAGTAATTCCGTGCCAATCACGTCGCTTGGCATCAGGTCGGGGGTGAACTGGATGCGGCGGAACGGCAGGTCGAGTGCGTCGGCAAGAGTGCGGACGAGCAGCGTCTTGGCAAGGCCCGGCACGCCCTCCAACAGGCAATGCCCGCCCGCCAAAAAGCCGGTGAGGAGGTCATCGACAACGTGACGCTGTCCGACGATGACCGTGCCGATCGCATCGCGCAGCGCATCGAGTCGGGCAACGATCGCCATGACGTCGCGCTCGTTGGCTGACACCGGGGCACTCATCTCACCCACCCAGTGCGTGCACGACGATGTTCACCGCGAACTTCGTGTTGTCCTCGGCAAGGAATCGCTTGTTCCGGAAGTCGTAGTCCCACTCGCACCCATAGTCCTTGTTGCTGTAGAGGACGGCGAGCCGTCCGTCGATGAAGATGCCCTTCAGGTATTCGTGCACCAGGTCGTCACCCCAGCCATTGAGCTCCAGACCAGTGTTGGGCGGACCGTCGGGGAATCGAAAAAATGACGAGTAGACAGGGTGAGTGTTCGGGAGCTTGCGCATCGCGCTGCCGCCGAACATCCGCGCCATCTCGCGCTCGAACGAGCGGGCAAAGAGTCCATCGATGTCGTGGTTGCAGTCGTCGGCAAACAGGAATCCGCCCTGATGCAGCCACCGCTGCAGTCGATCCCGCTCAGCTGCCGAGAACTCGACCAGCCGTCGCCCCGCGAGGTAGCCGAACGCCGACTCGTGGACAGCGGCGCTGTCAGCATTGACCACCCGTTCCTTGGGTGCGAGCGACACCGTGGTGTACTCGGCGAGCGAATTGAGGACGTTGGCCGGCATCCGCTGATCAACATCCCAGTCGCCGGATCGATAGCGAAGCCGAGTGAACGTGAAGTCGGCCCGGCGGCGCCCAAACGCCATCGCGCGCGCCTCGGCGCCCGGCGCCAGAATCGCCGCTCCGCTCACGACCACGGCGCGGGCGAAATCACGCCTGGTCATCATCGTCAGACGGCGTCGGAGAGCGACGAGAAGGTGAAATCGCGGAGGCGCATCGGAGGAACCACCGACGGAAGCGCCGTCTCGGCATTGCTCACGCGGACTGGCATTCCCAACTCGTCGACATTGTTGAGCATGACGATCGGGGATTCATTGAAGCGCATATTTTTCACTGCGTGCCGGATCGCGCCGTTCTCGATGTAGAACGTCCCGTCGCGAGTGAGCCCGGTGAATAACAGCGTCTGCGGGTCGACACCGCGGATGTACCAAGTGCGCGTTACCAGTATCCCGCGCTCCGTGCTCGCGATGAGCTCCTCAGTGGACTTGCTTCCTCCCTGCATCAGGAAATTGGCCGGGCCGGGCGTGGCGTCATGCTTCTGCTTCGCGGCCCAGTAGCGGGAGTAATACAGGTTCGCCACGGTGCCCCGGTCGATCCAGGTCGTCCGTCCGACCGGACGGCCGTCGTCGTCCCACGTCCCGGATGGGGCCAGCGTGTTGGACGGGTCGGATACGATAGACACTCGTTCATCGAGCAACTTTTCGCCAAGGCGGGTTCCGCCTTGTCGGGAAAATGATGAGCGCCCCTCATCGGCACTCCTGGCACTCATGTCGAACACTAGGTACTGCAGCAGGTCCACCGACGCTGCGGGCTCCAGAATCACGGTGTACTTGCCCGGCTCGATTGCTCTCGGGCTGCGCGATGCGTTGGCCTTCTGCGCCGCGATCCGCGATGCGGCAGCCACATCGAGACGGGATGCATCGTGCGAATCGGAGGTGCCGAAGCCGCTTCCGGTGCCGTCGGGCGTACGCATTGTGACGGTGTAGTTGCTGCTGGTCTCCCGGTGATACGCAAAGAGACCGGCCGAGTTGCCGAGTGCCGAGGTCGACGCCCCATGCTCGAGAAAACCAGCGGCGACGCACCCGGCCTCGCGGGCGGCGGCGATACCCACCCGCGCCGCTTCGGCCCGCCGTGCGCCGTCCAGGGCGGCGGTAGCATCGGCCCATGCTGCCGATTGCTGGTACGTTTGCGGGCCGAGCGGGGGCATGAACTCCGGATCTTCCGGTGCCAGGCGTGCCAGCTCCTCCGACGTAGCCACCGTGCGCGCGATGGTCTCGGCGTCAAACGCATTGGCGCGGGCGGCACCCGATCGGGTGCCGAACGAAGACTCCACCACGAGGGAAGAGTTGGACGTCGTACCACTGGTGCTCACCGCATTGCGGGCGAAACGCACGTTGCCTCGATTCCCGCCCCCGATCGAGACTCGGCACGACTCGGCCTTCGACTGGCCAAGCACCCGGGCAATGATCTCGCGCGCCTCCGCCTCGGTGGGGAGGGCCATTAGATCTTCCGCGCGGTGTTGATCACGTTGACGCCGTCAAACCGGGTGGTCGACGAGCCGTGCGACACCGCGCTCACCTGACCGGGCTGGCCCTTGCCGTCGAAGAACGATCCGCCCATGCGCCAATCGCGACGGTCACACATCGCCGATGCCGAGTTCCAGAACTCCTGGGTGTTGCTCTGGTATGAGACGTCCTTGAGCATGCCGGTAACCTTGCCGTTCTTGATCTCGTGGAAGGTTTGGCCGCCGAACTGGAAGTTGTAGCGCTGCTGGTCGATTGAGAATGAACCATCGCCGACGATGTAGATGCCGCGCTCAACCTTCGCGATCATCTCCGCCGGGGTGAGTGGGGCGGTGCCGGCGCGGAGCGACACATTGGGCATCCGTTGGAACTGGACCGAGCTCCAATTGTCGGCGTAGCAGCACCCGTGCGACTCGGTCTGCCCGATCATGTGCACCTGGTCGCGAATCGCCTGATAGTTGACCAGGACTCCGTCCTTGACCAGATCCCATTCCTTGGTCTTCACGCCCTCATCGTCGTACCCGACGGAGCCAAGCGATCCCTTCTCCAGCTTGTCGGCGTAGAGGTTCACCTTCGGCGAACCGTACTTGAACGACTTGCTCTGCCATTTGTCGAGGGTCGCGAACGAGGTTCCCGCGTAGTTCGCCTCGTAACCGAGCACGCGGTCGAGCTCAAGCGGGTGGCCGACCGATTCGTGAATGGTGAGCCAGAGGTGCGACGGATCGAGGACGAGGTCGTACTTGCCGGGGGAGACCGACTTTGCCGAATGCTTGGCCCGTGCGTCGCGCGCGGCGGCAGCCGCGTCTTCGACCATGTCGTACGACCATCCGTACAGGGTCCCGGTAGGTCCCTGCGTCTTTCCGCTGGCGCTGCCGGCCATGTATTCCCAACCCATTCCGACCGGCGACGACAACGCGGTCCGCGTCTCGAACTTCCCGCTCGCATTGTCAACGGCAGTGGCGGTGAAATTCGGGAAGATCCGGTGCACGTCCTGATCGATGTACGATCCGTCGGTGGACGCGAAGTACTTCTGCTCGTTGACAAGGAAGATCGAGCCATTGAAGAAGTTCGCGCCGGCCTTGAGCGCCGCCGCGGCCGCCGTGAGCAGCAGGTCGGCCTTCTCGGCGAGCGGGACGTCGAAGGCGTTCTTCGCGATGGGGGTCGCCCAGGTCACTTCGCCGAATCCCTGCTGTGGCGCCAGGCGGAGCGGCTCCGACTGGAGCGGGGCGTTGGCTTTTGCAATTGCAACCGCCTCGGTCGCAGCACGCGCAATGCCGTCAGGCGTCACATCGCTGGTGGCTGCGAACCCCCATGTCCCGTCGGCGATCACGCGGATCCCCACGCCGTACGATTCGCTGCTGTTGACGCCCTGGATTTTTGTCTCGCGCGCAGACAGCGACTGGTTCAGGTAGCGGCCGATTCGTACATCGGCGTAGGTCGCGCCGCGGCTCTTGGCGGTGTTGAGCGCGACATCGGCAAGTGCCTTCTTGTCGGCGCGTGGGATCGGTGTCAGCGCCCCGTGCACGCCGGCGGCGTGCGCCAAGCGCGGGGCCATCGCGAGGCCAAGGGCGATCGAACTGGTGCCAACGAAGTCACGTCGAGTGGTCATGCGATGCTCCTGCCGTCAGACGGCGTCGGACAGTGACGTGAAGGTGAAGTCGCGGACACGCATGGGCGGGATCAGGGAGTTGCCGACCCGCACCGGGGCGGCGAGCGCGTCGATGTTGTTAAGCATGATCACCGGTGACTCGTTGAAGCGGAAGTTCTTCACGGCATGCTGGATCTTGCCGTTCTCGACGTAGAACGTCCCGTCACGGGTAAGCCCGGTAACAAGGACAGTCTGCTGATCGACGGAGCGGATATACCAGAAACGCGTCACGAGGATGCCGCGTTCCGTGGTTTTGATCAGGTCGTCCACCGTGCCCTCGCCGCCGGTCATGATCACATTCGCCATCCCGGGCGTGGCACGGCCCCCATGCGTCTCGGCCCAGTAGCGGGAGTTGTTGAGGTTCTTCACCACTCCCTTCTCGATCCAGGTGGTCGCTTCCTGCGGAATGCCGTCGCCGCCCCAGGGCGAACCGGGAACGCGTGGGTCCCATGGGTCGGAACGGATCGTGACCTCCTCGCCAAACAGCTTCTCGCCGAGTCGGTTGCCGCCTCCTTTCTTCGCGAGGAATGAACGGCCCTCGTCGGCGCTCCGGGTGTTGAACGCCCCCCAGAGGAACCCGAGGATCTCCTGCGAAGCCGGCGGCTCCAGGATCACGGTGTATTTGCCGGGCTCGATCGCGCGGGCGTTGCGCGACGCGACGGCCTTGGCAATTGCGCGTTCCGACGCGCGCGCGGCGTCGAGTTCGGCGAAGTCATTGGCGTTGTCGACACCGTAACCCGATCCGAGTTCATCGGCGGTGCGCATCGTCACCGAGAAGTTCGAGGTCGTGCTGCGATGATATCCGAACCGACCCAGCGAGTTGAACTGCGCGGTGAAGCGGGCGCCGTCGCTCAGGAAGCCGGCAGCGACACACTTTGCTGCCTTGGCGGGGACGATACTTTCCCCGGCCACCCGCGCCCGATCCTCGGGAGTGATCGCGGCGGTGCGGTCGCTCCACGCGGGTGTCGCGCGGTAGGTCTGCGGCCCGAGTGGCGTCATGTACTCCGGGTCTTCAGGAGCCAGCCGTGCGAGTTCCTCGGCGCGCCGCACGCAGGCGGTGAGCGCTTCCGGGGTAAACTCGTTGGTGCTCGATGACCCTGACTGCTTTCCGAAACTCGCACTCACGCTCAGGCTCTGGTTGGACTCCTCACCGGCGGTTGACACCGTGTTGCGCGCGTATCGGATGTTGCCTTCGTTGCCTCCGCCCACCGAAACCGAGGTGACCTCGGCTCGGCTCTGCGTGATCACCCGGGTCAGCAGTTCACGGGCCTGTGCCTCATCGAGCAATGCCATCAGATGTTCCTCGCGGTGTTGATCACGTTGATGTTGTCGAAGCGGGAGGTGGATGAGCCGTGCGACACCGAACTCGACTGTCCGGGCTGGCCCTTGCCGTCGTTGAACGATCCGCCCAGGCGCCAGTCACGGCGATCGCAGGTGGCGCTCATCGAGTTCCAGAACTCCTGAGTGTTGGCCTGGTATGACACATCGCGCAGGGGTCCGACCACCTTGCCGTCCTTGATCTCGTAGAAAAGCTGCCCGCCGAACTGGAAGTTGTAGCGCTGTTGGTCGATCGAGTACGACCCGCGCCCCGCGATGTAGATCCCCTTCTCGACGTTCGCCACCATCTGTGCCGGCGTGAGCGGTTGCGTGCCCGCCGCGAGCGACACGTTCGGCATCCGCTGGAACTGCACCGAGCTCCAGTTGTCGGCGTAGCAGCAGCCGTGCGATCGGGTATGCCCGAGAATGTGGGCCTGGTCGCGGATCGCCTGGTAGTCAGTGAGGATACCGTCTTTCACGAGATCCCAGCGCTGCGTCTTCACCCCTTCATCGTCCCAGCCGCAGGTGCCCAGTGCACCGGGCTCGGTCTTGTCGGCGAAGAAGTTGACCTGCGGGGAGCCGTACTTGAACGACTTCGTGCGCCACTTGTCGAGCGTGGCGAACGACGTGCCTGCGTAGTTGGCCTCGTAACCCAGGACGCGATCGAGCTCAAGGGGGTGTCCCACCGATTCATGAATTGTCAAGAAGAGATGCGACGGCTCGAGCACCAGTGTGTACTTGCCGGGCGACACCGACTTGGCACCGTGCTTTGCCGCCGCCTGCGTGGCGGCGAGACGCGCGTCCTCGATCATGTCATAGGAACGGTCATACAGAACGGTTGCCGGTCCGTCGATGCGATCGTTCGCCTTGAGAGTCAGGTACTCCCAGCCGATGCCGAGCGGGGCGCTCAACGCTTCGCGAGTCTGGAAGGAATTTTTCGCGCGATCGACAGAGGTGACCGAAAAGTTCGGCCAGAAACGGTGGATATCCTGGTCGGCGTACGTGCCGTCGGTGTTGGCGAAATACTTCCGCTCGTTGAGCATGAAGAGCTGGCTGTTGACGAACGTCGCACCCGCGGTGAGCGCGGCGTCGTTGACGGCGAGCAGGAGATCAACCTTTTCCTGAATGGGGATGTCGAAGACATTTGTCTCGATCGGCGTCCGCCAGTTCACCTCGCCGTACCCTGGCTCGGCGGCCAGTTGCACCGGGTCGGTCTGCAGCATCGCATTGGCCTTCGCGATTGCCACGGCCTGACGTGCGGCGCGGACGATTCCGTCAGTGGTCACGTCGCTGGTGGCGGCGAATCCCCATGTCCCCCGAGCCAGCACCCGGACCCCGGCACCGAACGACTCGGAATCGCTGATGTTGTTGATTTTCCGTTCACGCGACGAGACCGACTGGTTTCGGTAGCGCCCGATCCGGACGTCGGCGTAGGTGGCCCCCGCGCTGCGGGCAGCACCCAGCGCGGCGTCGGCGAGCGCCTTGTTGTCGCCAGTCGGGATTGGGGAACGCGCATGGGCACCGAATGGGGCGACCAGCGTCATCCCCGCGGCCAGGCCGGTGGTGGCCAGGAAGTCGCGGCGTTGCATGGGATTCCTTCAGCAGCAGTGAGCGCGCGGGAGCACCCTAAGAGTCGCCCCGGAAAGCGGATGGGTCAACGACGAAGCGCGTTGGCGAGATGTTTCGCTCCCCTGTTCCGTTCTCCGTTCTCCGTTCTCCGTCTATTCCAGCTTCTCGACTCCAATGTTCGGATTCCACTTCAGCAGTTCGTAGTTCGCGATGCCGCGCTGCCAGAACGGGTCGGCGTCGCGAATTGCATCAAGCGCCCCGTCGGCACCCTCGTCGGGGAGGCGGAGGATCAGCACGCCCCCCGTTCGGGGGTCGAACGGACCCGAGATGAGCAGGATTCCACGCGCATGGAGGTCACGTAGGTACTTTCGATGATCGTCAGTGGCGGCCGCGACCTCTTCGATCGGTCGGCGATAACGGATCAGCACCAAGGCGAACATCAGAGTTCCGCGGCCCGGGCTACTGCCCGCTTGATTCGTCCGAGGATCGCGGTGAGCCCCTGAGTGCGCATCATGCCGAGCGCCTCGCCGAGGCCGAGCTGGTCGAGGAGGTCGTCGGGGACTTTTGAGACCTCGGCGGGCGTTGCACCGTTGAGCCGCTTCGCGAGCATTGCCACGAAGCCGCGCACCGTCGGTGATTCCCGCGGCACGTCGGCGTGGATCGTCACCTGGCCGCCGTCGACGCCGACCCAGAGGAACACGGGCGTCTGGCATTCGGTCACGCGGTGCGCCTCGCGGTCGCCGGCATCACGCAGGACCGCGGGAAGTTCCGGCAGCTTGCGGGAGTGATCGAGCAGCGACTCGAGCCGCGTGGCGCGATCGGCGCCGCGAAACCGAGCAATGAGTGTATCAAAGACCATCGTCTGTCCCTGAACGAGGTGCATCGTGGAATCTACCTTTGCCGACGCCGTGCCACCGCTGGTCACCGTGCCGTGGCTCGCGTCGCAACTTCAGCAAGGTGGCATCGTGGTGGTCGACGCGTCGTGGTATCTCCCCGATTCGGGTCGCGACGCCGAGATGGAGTACCGCGCCGCGCACATCCCGGGGGCTGTCCGGCTCGACTGGACCGCGGTGAGTGACGACGCCACCGACCTGCCGCACATGCTCCCCTCACCGCAGCGATTTGCGTCCGCAATGGCCGCGCTCGGCATCGGCCCCCAGCACGCCGTGATCGTGTACGACGGGAGCGGCACGAACCTGAGTGCGCCGCGTGCCTGGTGGATGTTTCGCGCCTACGGGCACGACCGCGTTGCAGTGCTCGATGGCGGTTTCCAGGGCTGGGCGGGCGCGACTCGACCAGTTCAGATCGGTCCCACCAGCCGTGAGTCGACCGGCTATTCCGTTCCGACGCTCAACGCGTCGCTGGTGCGCGACCGAGCAGCGATCGATTCGATCGTCGCTGGCGCCGACCCTGCACAAGTACTCGATTGCCGCCCGACTTCGCGGTTCCTTGGCGACGAACCCGAGCCACGAGCGGGCCTGCGACGCGGCCACATCGCTGGGAGCCGCAACATCCCCCACGCGGAGTTCACCGACCCGGAAACCCATCAGCTGTTACGCCCTCCCGCGCTGCGTAACCTTTTCGCGTCGCGCGGACTTGATCCGGGCAAGCCGATCGTTGCGTCATGCGGGTCAGGAATGAGCGCTGCGGTGTCCGCGCTCGCGATTGAGGTGCTTCGCAATGCGGGGGACATCGTGGGGCCGCCGGTGGCGATCTACGATGGGAGCTGGGCAGAGTACGGACGTCCCTGACCCAGTGTTGCCGCGCTAGCGGGTCACCAGGCCGCAGCGGCGTGCCGCGGCTCGTGCAGCGGGCCATGTCGGGGCCAAGCGCAACACGGCGGCCGCATCGTTTCGTGCCCGCCCGCATGGTTCCCGCGAGGCGAGCGCGATCCGAATCGGGTAGCTCCACGGGTCGATGCGTGCTGCCCAGGAGAGCCGCGAGAGCTGGGCGCCAGATCCCGCCACGACATAAGCCAGGTTCTGCTCGGCGCTGCGCAGGGCGCCGATCGCCAGTAACGCCGGAATCGTCCACCACAATCCCGGCACTGCTGCAGTGATGCGCTCACGCGAGAGCGCCGTCGCGCCGTCTGCGCGCTCCAAAAGCGCACCCGTCGCCACCGCGGCCAGCAGGAGCGGTGCCGGAAGGAGCATGACGGCGTCAAAGCCTCCCTGGACCCCCACCACCGCTACCATCGCCAGCACGCCAGCGCCACCCAGTGCCCGATCATCGCCGGCGCGTATCCCCCTGACAGCGCGCCAACCGATTGCAATGCCAAGTCCTGCCACCCAGAGCAGTGCCAACATGCCCCGTTCGCTCGCCAAAGCCATCCAATCGCTGCTGGGCCACGGATTGAGGGGGATGACATCGCGATGAGACCATGACGGATCGTTTCCCGGTGCGACGTCGCCGTATCGAAGTGGCCAGTTGCCCGGTCCGACCCCGAGCACCGGATGGCGCAGCGCAAGTCGCGTGGTATTCCGATACTGAAGAATGCGGCCGCGACCAGAGCCTTCGGTCGCGTTGGCGAGATCGCCAAGGGTGTCGGTGTATGGTGAATCCGTCCGCCATTGCAATGCGTTGGGGAGGGTGAAGGTGAGCGCGGCGGCGGTGACAATGCCTGCGGTGATTAGAGCGATTCGGGCCCAAGGAATGGCTCCGTTGGTGCGTCGTTGCAGCACCACCACTCCTACGACGACTGCACCGGCAACCAGCGAGCCGAGCCATGCTGCGCGGGAGCGGGAGAGGACGATCATCATCGCCGGCGCGACGGTAGCGAACGCAGCGAGCACCGCACCGGACGTGCGCCGCGCCGTGAGGACGAGCGTCCCCACCACAGGAAGCGCGACGGCGCAGAAGTGCGCGAGAAAGTTCCGATTGCCGAACGTGCCCCCTGGTGCGCGCACTCGGGCAAAGAACGGGCTGCTGAATCCGTAGGCCTGCGCGAGACCGGTGGCTGCAGCGATCGCGGCCGCCGCCGTTGCCCAGCCAAGCAGCAGGGTGGCGTATCCCATGGCGGCAAGGTGGCGGGCCGTGATGAACGCCATCACGCCAGTGGCAGTGAGGGCCGTCGCGCGGAGGGCGAGCCAGGGATTCATGGCGGTCGCCGACGCAGCGATACTCCAGGCAACCAGCAGGGTGGATGACAATGCCATGGCGCGACTGATGCCGGCGGGTCTCGCCGGACGTGCCAGCACCACGGCGAGCCAGACCCCGAGGTGAACGATCATTTCCTTGGGGAGCTGATGCCGATCGAGATCGCTGGGCCCGGTGGGCAACGCGATGAGTGCTGCGGTGACGAGCGCGACCCCGAGTACGTGGGCAGCAGCGCGCGAGAGGGAGCGCACGGGGGCCGTGGGATCGTCGGCATTCGCGCCCGGAAGTGACGGCAAGGTCATGGTGAGGATCTAACATAGGCGGGACCGCGGCACATGCACGCCGCCAAATGGGAATCAACGGAGGGAGCGCATTCATGGACGACGACACGCTCGAACCCATCGGCAGTGATTCGGGCGGACCGACGAGTGGATCGGTGCTCGCCGCGACGGACCAGCCGGTGCCGATCGAGGTCCGCGAGATTCCTGACGACCGAATCCCGGAGGGGATGCGGTGCCTCGGGACGTTCCTCGATGGCGTGCTCGTGGCCCGCTGCGCGGTTCCGCCCGGGGCGGCAGACTATTTCGAACGCTTTCACGTCTTCGCGGAACCGCGCCAACTCGTGCTGGCGGCCCGTGAGGAAGATCCGGGGCTCCGCTGCGAGCTCTACGCGATCGTGCCGATGCCGTCGAAGCCCCTGGAAACAGAGGACGACGAGCCTGCGGAACCGTGGTCGGAATCGGTCCCCAGCTCCGACTACGAACGCGCCGTGGCGGAGGCCGATGATGATGACGACGGCGTCGACGACCCTACGATGGCCGCGGTGCTGCTCGGCCAGATCGTGCGATTTGGTCGCGATCGCAAGCATCCGGGGAGCCTGCCGCTTGAAACCGTGGACATTCTGGCTCGGATCGTCTCGGGTCGGGTTGTTGAGGTGGTCGACAAAGTGCTGGAAGACCTGCTCGAACCGTGATCGCTTGACACTGCCGGACCGCTGGGGGTTTTTGAGGGCGCACCATCGCAGGTGCGCCCTTCCAGTTTCCGTGAGGTTCCGATGATGGCACCACCGATCCTCCCGATCGCCGAGCGCGGCTACGCACACCCTGAGATCCTGGTCGATTGCGAGTGGGTGGCCGCGCGCCGCGATGACCCGTCAGTCTGCCTGCTCGAGTCGAACGAGGACCTCCTCCTGTACGACACCGGGCACATTCGTGGTGCCGTCAAGATCGACTGGGTTGACGATCTCAACGACGCCATCGTCCGCGACTATGTCGATCGCGAGCGGTTTCAGGAGCTGCTACGCGCGCGCGGGATCAACGATGACACGACGATCGTCTTCTACGGCGATAAGAACAACTGGTGGGCATGCTACGCGATGTGGGTGTTCCAGCTATTCGGGGTGGGCAACTGTCGCCTGCTTGATGGCGGACGCGCACGCTGGATCGATGAGGGACGTGAGCTGACCACCGATGTGCCCTCCGTTGCCCCGGGCACGGTCACGGTGGGTGAACGTCAGGATGGGACAATCCGGGCCTTTCGTGACGAGGTGCTGGATCATGTCCGCGCGGGCGGTGGTCTGGTCGATGTGCGATCGCCGGAGGAGTTCCGGGGCGAGCGGATGCACATGCCCGACTATCCCAACGAAGGGGCGCTCAGGGGTGGCCACATTCCCGGTGCCCGCAACGTTCCGTGGGCCCGGGCCGTAGATCCTGAGACCCACGTGTTTCGAAACGCCGAGGAACTGCGCGCCATCTACATCGGCGAACAGGGACTCGACCCGGCGGCTCCGGTCGTGGTGTACTGCCGGATCGGCGAGCGCTCGTCGCACTCCTGGTTCGCGCTGACCTGGCTCCTCGGTTGGCGCAACGTGCGCAACTACGACGGGTCCTGGACCGAATGGGGGAATGCCGTCCGGACCCCCATTGAACGACCCTGAATCCTCCACGAGGAACTGCCCGTGATAGCGTTCGCCCTGGTTTCACTGCTTGCCACCGCGCCGTTCGCGGTCGCACCTGCGAGCGTCGTTGTCGACACCGCGACCTACCGTATCGATGTCTCGCATTCCCGGGTGATTTTCAAGATCCGGCACTTCGTGTCGAAGGTCGAGGGTCGCTTCGACAAGTGGAGCGGAACGATCGTCACCGATCCCAACGACTTCTCGACCGGGTCGGTCGAGGTGAACATCGAGGCTGCGACCATCAACACGAACAATGAGGGGCGCGATCGCGACCTCCGCAGCGGTAACTTCTTCCTGGTTGACTCGTTCCCGATAATCACCTTCAAGTCGACCCGCGTCGAGGTGCAGGGCAAGGCGATCAAGCTGATCGGCGACCTCACGATGCGCGGCGTGACCCGGCCGGTGGTGCTGGCGGGCGAGTACCTCGGGCGCGAGGGCGCGATCGGACCGGGTGAGCGCATCGGCTTCGATGTTTCCACCACCATCGATCGCACCGACTGGGGCGTGAAGTGGAACCGAATCGTGGAAGGCGGGGGTGCAATGCTTGGTGACGACGTGACGATCGAGATCACGGTGGCGGGCGTGCGGCCGCGGCTGAGGCCGGCGCAATGATCTCCTACCAGGTCTACAAGATCGTCCATCTGGTGGGGATGTTCACGCTATTCACGGTGTTGGGCGGGATCGCGCTGCATGCGCTGAATGGCGGAACTCGAGCGAGCAACACCGGGCGCAAGCTGATCGGTGTCATGCACGGTCTCGCGCTGTTCATCATCCTGCTTGGCGGATTCGGGATGCTCGCGCGGCTTGGCATGGTGAAGGGAATGCTGCCCGGGTGGGTGCTCGTGAAGATCGCGATCTGGATCACGCTGCCCGTGTTGGGCTCAATGGCCTACCGCCAGCCAGCTGCGGCGAAGGTGCTACTGGTGGCGATGCCGTTGCTCGGTGGTCTCGCTGCCTGGGTCGCACTCTACAAGCCGTTCTGAGCGGCGGTTCAGCGCCGCGCGTCGCGGTCAACGTTTCATGAACGCCACGACCCGGGCGATGACGTCCGGGTCGCGCAGCACAGCACGGTGCCCGAGCCCCTCGGTGGTGACCAGGTCGGCACCGGGCCAGCCCGCCGCAATCGCGCGAGCGTCGGCAAACGACACGTCCGGATCGTCGACGTCATGAATCACCATCCCGGGCACCCCGAGTGAGGCAGCATGCGTGGCGATGTTGAGTTCGTCCCACGACAGTTGCAGACGGCGCTCCATGTTGCGTTGCATCCGCGCGAACGCTCGCGATGGGATGCTGAACATGTCGCGATAGCGGTGTGCCCATGCCAGCAATTGCGATGGCGCCGCGATCGTGACGATTCGGCCGGCGCCGAGCCCATGAGCCGTCGCGTAAATGGCGGCCGATCCCCCCAGCGAGTGTCCCACCACGCCATGCAGCGCTCCCTCGGCATCGCCGACCGCACGCAGCGCCGCAGCAAATTCGGGCATCGACGCCCGCCATCCGGTGGAACGGCCGTGCCCCGGGGCATCGAAAGCCACGCCGCGGAACCCTGCGTCGAGCAGGGCGGTGGCAAGCGGTGCGAAGCGACCCGCATGACTCCACCATCCATGCGCGAAGAGCACAGCCGGGTGGGCGGGGTCACCCCATCGGTAGCACGCGATACGCTGGCCGGCGGCGCGGACGGCGAAGCGTGATGCCCGATCCAGGAAGGCGATTTCCTCCGCCCGCGGCGCCGGGCGGGCAGTCCGGACAAAGACGGCCTCGGCGACGCGCGCGGTCGCGCCCGGCGCCACATGGCCGAAGGCCTGAAAGGCGGTGCGCAATGCCAGCACTCCCGGCTTCGGTCGATCAAGTGGATGGCTCGGAGTCAGGCGCAAGGAAGTCTTGGGGGCCATCGACGAAACCTACCAGCGTGCGGGGCGCGGTGATGATGCGCTATAATCTGGGAATGCCCAATACCCCTACGTCTCCGCGCAATGCCCCGCCTGCAGGCGGGGCACCCATCACGCTCAGTGGCTCGACCCTGAACGTTCCCAACCAGCCGATCATCCCGTTCATCGAGGGCGATGGCACTGGTCCAGATATCTGGCACGCCTCGCAGCACGTGTTCGACAGCGCGGTCGAAATCGCCTACGGCGGCAAGCGGCGGTTGGCATGGCATGAGGTATATGCGGGCGAGAAGGCCAAGGAGCGCTTCGACTCGTGGCTTCCCGACGAGACGCTGGAGGAAATCAGGACGTACCTGGTGGCGATCAAGGGACCGTTGACGACACCGGTCGGTGGCGGGATCCGTTCGCTCAACGTGGCGCTGCGTCAGCAGCTCGACCTGTACGCTTGCCTGCGCCCGGTGCGGTGGTTCACCGGCGTGCCGTCGCCGGTCAAGGACCCCGGCGCGGTCGACATGATCATCTTCCGCGAGAACACCGAGGACATCTATGCGGGCATCGAGTACGAAGCAAAGAGTGATGCGGCAAAGCGCGTCATCGCGTTCCTGCAGGACGAGATGGGTGCGACCAGCATCCGGTTTCCCGACAGCAGTGCCATCGGCATCAAGCCGGTGTCGGAAGAGGGATCGAAGCGCCTGATCCGGTCGGCGATCGAGTACGCGATCGCGCAGCAGCGCAGGAGCGTGACGTTGGTGCACAAAGGCAACATTATGAAGTTCACCGAGGGTGGCTTCCGTGACTGGGGCTACGAACTGGCGCGCGAGGAGTTCGGCGCGGTTGACCACGAGGGCGGGCCCTGGCAGGTGCTCCCCAACGGGATCGTCATCAAGGACGTGATTGCCGACGCGATGCTGCAACAGATCCTGCTTCGTCCGAAGGATTACGACGTGCTCGCCACGCTGAACCTCAATGGCGACTACATCTCCGACGCGCTCGCAGCACAGGTGGGAGGGATCGGCATCGCCCCGGGCGCCAACATCAACTATCAGACCGGTCACGCGATCTTCGAGGCCACGCACGGGACGGCGCCGAAATACGCCGGCAAGGACATGGTCAATCCCGGCTCGGTGATTCTCTCCGGCGAGATGATGCTCCGCTACATCGGCTGGCACGAGGCGGCCGACCTCATCATCACCTCGCTTTCCACCACCATCGGTCAGCGGCGGGTCACATACGACTTCGAGCGCCTGATGGATGGTGCCACCAAGCTTTCCACCAGCGAATTCGGCCGCGCAATGGTCAACAACATGCGAGCCAACTGACATGGTGCCTCCCGGGTGAGGCGATGACGTCGCGACAGCGGACGCCGCCGCTGCCGAAGCCGGTCGACGTGGCGCTGCGCGAATTGAGCAACGCGATGCAGCGCCTCGGGATGTACCCACCGGGCCACCGACATGCCGTGGCCTCGGTCCGTTCCCTTCACGACAAGGTCGGTGCCGCGCTCGTTGGTCGCGACGCGATCACGATCGGCATCACCCCGCGTGGACTCCTCCTCGACGGCATCGCGATCGACCCTTTGCCGTCACTGCTTCGCGAACTGGCCAGCAAGCTCCACCGCCGGAATATCGGTACCATACATCTTCAGGCCGGTACCGACGGTGCCGAGTTGGCGACGATGGTCGCCGCGCTCGCCGCGCCCGATGCCGACGAGAAGGTGGGCCGCGACGGCCTCCGCCTGGAACACCTGCGGGTCGAGCCGCTGGTGTACGACGTGCTGGAATTCGGCAACCCGCTCGCCGAGCAGGAGCTGGACGAGTTTTTCTGGACACAATTGGTCGAGGCTGCATTCGGCCGGCGGCTCGCGGAGACGGAAGGCGTGCCCACCGCGGAGTTGCTCGCCGATGCCATCACCGAGCAGTCGAAGACGGCGGCGGGCGCGCGCCGCGTGTACGAGGCACTCACCGGCTTGTGTTCCGCCATCGCGTTGCGGCCGGAGCGTCGCACGATCAGTGCGCGCCGACGATTCATTGATTTGCTGACCGCACTGTCCCGGCCGGTCACGACGCGAGTGATGTCGGCAGCCCCCACGCCGTCGTCGCGCCGGCGCTTCCTACGCGAGACGCTCTCGGTCGTGCCCCCCGCGCTCGTGCTCCAGGTCCTTGAGTCGGTGGCTGATGCCGACCAGGATCCAATCTCGGAACAGCTTCGCTGGCTCCTCGGCCGCTTGGCCGGCAGTGGGGATGGTTTGACTGGTGCCGGCAGTGCGGCATTCTCTGCGCAGGTCGTGGGGCTGGTCGAGCAATGGGAGGGGACCGCCCATGATCCGATCGAGAGTGACACCGGCGATCCGCGACTCTCAATCGAGGGATTGCGGATCGTGGCGATCGGGTTGGAAATCGGCACGACAACCGCCAGCGTGATTGCGGCCGCGGATCGCGTCGCCAGCCATGGGCGGATCGCAGAGCTGCTGCAGTTGCTCGACGCCACCGGCAACGACGAAATCGCTGTGAGTACCATTTCTGCCGCAGTGTTCGACGCTGACCTGCTGGCGGCGCTGCTTGATGCCACGCCACTCGACCTCGGCATCGTCGAGCGGGTGGCATTGCAGCTTGGCCGCGACTCGATTGACCCGCTGCTCGACGCCCTCGACGTGGCGGACGATCGGGCGACACGGCGTCGCCTGCTCGACCTCCTTGGCCGCGTTGCAACAGACAGTGCGGATGTACTGATGGCGCGGCTTCCCGACGCGAGCTGGCAATTGGCGAGAAACATCTTCGTAGTTCTGGCGCGCCTCCCGAATGTGCCGGTAGTTGACCCGATTCTCGTTGGACTGCAGCATCCCGACAGGCGGGTGCGCCATGAGGCGCTCAAGGCTGCGCTCGGGCAGCCGTCTATCCGCAATCGGGCCGTACAGGACGCGATCGAGGGCATCGATCCGGCGATGACCCGGACGGCGCTCGCCGCCCTCGATCGGGCATGTCCTCCCGAACTGATTGCGCCGGTGCTCTCGGTCCTCGGGCACGAGGATTCCGAGCTGCAACTGCTCGCGGTGGGCTTGGTCGCCGATGCGCGCAACCCGCTCGTGGTACCACCGCTCCTCGGCCTGGTGCGGACCCGTGGCGGACTTCTGCGCCGCACTCGTCTGCTACCGCGTACGCCGGTGATGCTGGCCGCGCTGCAGGTGCTCGCCAGTCGCTGGGCCCATCACCGGCCCGTCCTGCCCGTCCTGCAACTGGCGGCACGATCCGATGATCGTGATGTCCAGGCCGCCTTGGGGAGATTGGATTGAGCGAGGCTGTGCGGTTCCTGTATGCCTTGGCGCACGCGCTGGCGACGATGTCGCTTTATTCGCCGGGCCACCCCGCAACCCGACGCGCCATGGATCAGGGACTCGAGGCGCTGCAGCTCCTGCTCGCCGTCGACTCGCGGCCGACGTTCCTTTTCCTCGGCAGCTCGCCAGTGTTTGCAGGCCGTGCGCTCCACGAGTTGCGCGACTGGCCCTGGGCGCGACGGCTGGCGGGCGCGGGCGTTCATCGCATCGAGTTCGACACTCAGTTGACGCTCGAGGGAATCACGCTACTGCTGCACCAGCTCACGATGCGAATGAGCACCCCGGGCGGCGATGTGGTCGGGGACGTGACGTCGATCCCGGGGGTGCAGTATGGCACCGTCTCAGTGCTCGACGAAGAGGCGGTCGAGGCAGGGAACGAGGATGCACCAACGCAGCCGGATGGAAGCCGGGAGTTCCGGTTGCAACTTGATGATGAGATTGAGGCGATGCGATTCGTGCTCGCGGAGGCGAGCCGCGGTGTGCTGGCACGGGCCGAGGCGGGCGCGATCGTCCGGATCCTGGACATGCTGCTCGATGACCACCAGTTCCCGCAGGCGGCCCACGGGGCGGCCCCATACCCGGTGGTTCACGCGATCAACACCGCCTTGCTGGTGATGTCGGCGGCCACGGCAACGGGGCTCGACCGGGTCGATCGGCAGACTATCGGTTTGGCCGCGCTCCTGCACGACATCGGGATGGCGACCCTTCCGCCGGGGCTCGGCGACAAGCAGTCGCTCGAACTGGAAGAGCGGGTGCTCATCGAGTCGCACGCCGAGCGCGGGGCGAAGATGCTGCTGGAGAGCGGGGCAGCGATGGCGCTGGCGGCGGCGGTGGCGTACGAACACCACCTGCGTCCCGATGGGACGGGGTACCCGGCGGGGCGCCTGCGGCCCATGCCGCACTGGGCAAGCCGAATGATCGGCGCGGCGTCGACATTCATCGCGCTTCGCGCACCCCGCCCGTTCCGGCCGGGATGGTCGACCGATCGTGCCCTGTCACTGCTCGAGGATGGCGCGGGGACGGTGTTCGACGCCGACCTCGCTCACCTGATCACGGTCGTCGTGCGGCCGGTATGACGCTCTCGCCCCGCGTGCAGGTCGCCGTCGCGGCGCTCCTGTTCAGTACGGGGGGCGTGGCAATCAAGGCCAACGCGTTCACTGGGTGGCAGGTGGCGTCGCTGCGCTCGGGGATCGCGGCGTGCACCCTTCTGCTGGTCCTTCCTGCTGCACGCCGGGGGATGACGTGGCGTGCCGCAATGGTGGGCGTGACCTATGCGTGCACGCTCGTGTCCTTCGTGCTGGCGAACAAGCTCACCACAAGTGCGAACGCGATCTACCTTCAATCGACTGCGCCACTCTATTTGTTGCTGCTTGGCCCGTTCCTGCTTCGCGAGCGAATCAGTCGGCGCGACATTCCTGTGGTGGTTGCGGTAATCGCCGGTCTCGCGCTGGTTTTCATGGGTGCGGATCTCCCGTCGGGCACGGCGTCCGATCCCGCTCGGGGCAACATGATCGCGTTGATCAGCGGGCTGTCATATGCGTTGATGCTTTGCGGACTGCGGTGGCTTGGGCGGGATGGCGACAGTCGGATGGAGGGCATCGCTGCGGTCGTGCTCGGCAATGCATTCGCCTGTGTACTCGCGCTGCCGATGGCACTGCCGCTGGGGCACATCTCGTTGATCGACGGGGGCGTGGTGCTGTATCTCGGAGTGTTCCAGATCGGGCTGGCGTACCTGCTGGTCACGCGGGGGTTGCAGCAGGTGCGGGCCATCGAGGTGTCGGTGCTGCTGCTGATCGAGACGGCGTTCAATCCGATCTGGTCATGGCTTTTCCTGGGTGAGGTGCCCACGGTGTTCGCGATTCTTGGTGGCGCGATCATCGTGGTGGCGACGTTGACGCAGGCAATCCGGGCGCCGCGGGCAGCAGCGGCGGTCACGGGATGACGGCGTTGGCGCCGACGTTGATCGAGACCGTTCGGGTGATCGGCGGGCGGGCTCCACTCTGGCCGTTGCATCGCACCCGACTCGGCGCCAGCGCAGCGGCGCTCGGCATCTCGGTCTTGCCAATGGATCCGCCTTGGGGCGGCGAAGACCGGGTGGTGCGGTTCTCCGTGACCGATGGTGCGGTGAGGACCGCTGAGAGACCGGTAGGGCCGGGCGATCCGTTGGCATTCGTGAGCTCGGGGGCGGTGCACCGGGGGTACCCGCACAAGGTGGCGGCCCGGGCCTGGCTCAATGCTGAGGGCTTGCTGGCGCGGGCGGGCGGCGCGGACGATGCGATCATGCTGGACGCCGAAGGGATGGTGGTGGAGGCAACGATCTGGGCGATCGGGTGGTGGGAAGGCGAGCGTCTCGTGTTTCCGCCGCTCGCCCGGGGCGGCCTTCCGAGCGTGGCCCGCGCACGACTGGCAGAGCTGGTGCGCGGCGGGATCGGCGAGGCCGACCTGCCGGTCGAGGAGGCGTCACGGCGCCCGCTGGTGGCGTGCAATGCGGCGCGGGGGGTGGTGACGGTGGCGGCGCTCGATGGGCTGGGCGTTCCGTCGAATCATCGGACATCGGCGATCGCGGCGCGGTTCTGGGATCGGGATAGCGCTTGACCCCCCCGCGACAGCGGGGCATTTTAGCCCGTGGGTGGAACGTGGTGCCCGTAGCTCAAGTGGTTAGAGCGCCGCACTGTGGCTGCGGAGGCTGCGGGTTCAAGTCCCGTCGGGCACC
>JBDSMU010000115.1:0-5360 GCA_039915685.1 Gemmatimonadales bacterium
CGTTCACGGCCTTGCCGCCATCGCGGTATGGCTTGGTGAGCATCAGGTCCCAGACCGTCCCGAACTGGTTGAGTTCGATCTCGACGTATCGATGCGTCGACCCCGAAGGATCGATGAACATCTCGAAATCGTTGTCATGGAAGATCACCGCGTCGCGAGTTCGAATGGTGGCCCAGAGATCCGTATCCTCGAGCTCCGCCGCGACATACCAGAACTCGTCGTCCCAGGTCATCCGCACCCGTGTCGTGAACCGGGGGGCGTGCCGCATCGATCCCTCGATGTCGACGAATACCGACGTCCACGGCACGCCGGACCACGCGGAATCGTTGAGTCGACCGTCGAGCGCAATGGTCCCGGTCCGCCTTGGCGCGAGGTACTCCCGCGGTGCCGGCGGCCGGTTGCGCGCCGACGGCACGGGTGCCACCTGCTGGCCGGCGGGCAATGGCGCCGCGGGTGCGCCGCCGCACCCGCCCGCGACGCTCACACCCACGATCAGTGCAGCAACCCAAAGGATCGCTATCAGGCGCCCGTGCGCATGCTGGGTGGTCTGCCGGACCATGCCCAACAGTACCCCGGTCTCGGCCGTTCCGGCCATGATTCAAGCAGCCATCGGTGTGCCGACGCGTTTATGCTTGGTCGGGCGGTTCGAAGCTTTAGAGCGTGGCCGCGCAAGCTCCTTCCCGCGAGCGACATGACCAACCCCGAAGACCGGTTTTCCGAAGCAGTCGCCAGCCAGTACCGGGTGGAGCGCGAGCTCGGCCAGGGTGGCATGGCGACGGTCTACCTCGCCCACGACATCCGGCACGACCGAAAGGTGGCCATCAAGGTGCTTCGGGAGGACCTTGCCGCGTCGATGGGTTCCGCGCGGTTCCTTCGAGAAATCCAGATTGCGGCCCGCTTGCAACACCCGAACATCCTTCCGCTGCTCGATTCCGGTGACAC
The DNA here is from genome assembly GCA_039915685.1 of Gemmatimonadales bacterium. Taxonomy (GTDB): domain Bacteria; phylum Gemmatimonadota; class Gemmatimonadetes; order Gemmatimonadales; family GWC2-71-9; genus Palsa-1233. The sequence goes on from JBDSMU010000115.1 coordinate 943, forward strand.
CGACGGCTTCCTGTACTATGTCATGCCGTTCATCACAGGCCAGTCACTCCGCGAGCGGCTCGGTCGCGACGGCGAGTTGCCGGTACACGAGGCGGTGCGCCTCCTGGTGGAGGTGGTGGATGCGCTGGCCGAGGCGCATCAGCACGGTGTGGTGCATCGCGACATCAAGCCCGACAATGTGATGCTCTCGGGGCGCCACGCCCTCGTCGCCGACTTTGGCGTCGCGAAGGCGATCAGCGAGGCCACCGGACGAAACACCGTGACCACGCTCGGCGTGGCCGTCGGCACGCCCGCGTACATGTCGCCCGAACAGGCCGCAGCAGATCCGCACATCGATCACCGCAGCGACATCTACGCGGTCGGCGTGATGGCCTACGAGATGCTGACCGGGCATCCGCCGTTCCATGGCACCACCCCGCAGCAGGTGCTGGCCGCGCATGTCACCGAGGTTCCCGATTCCGTGGCAAAGCGCCGCACTGCGATCTCGCCGGCACTCGAACAGGTGGTGATGCGCTGCCTCGCGAAACGGCCAGCGGATCGGTTCCAGACGGCGGAGGACCTGCTGCACCAGTTGGAGGCGCTCGCCACGCCGAGCACCGGTATCAAACCCACCCAGACCCGCCCGGTAACCGCGTGGAGCGAGCCGGTCAGGGCGCGGCGCTGGCTGGTCCCGGTCGCACTGCTGGGCGTAGTGCTCGCCGGCGTCGCGGTATGGAAAGTGATGCCCACTGCCCCCGCCGCTCTGGCCGACGTTCCGCGGATCCAGGCGACCACGACTGGCACCGCCGAGGTCGGCGCGCTCTCGCCGGACGGCCAGCGAGTCGCCTATAGCGAACGCGAGTGTGATGGGGAGTTTCGGTGCACCGTCGGGCTGGTGATCCAGGACATCGGTGGCGTCGGCCGGATGCGACCGGTGAGCGGGTTCGCGGGTATCTATGAGATTGGATGGAGTCCCGATGCTCGGCGGGTCCATTTTCTGGCCACATCGGCAGATGGCCGGTTTGGCACCTTCGTGGTCCCCGCCCTTGGGGGAGAGGCGCCGCGTTTTCTCGGCGCCGTCGACATTCGCTTCTTCGGCAGCGGCGATTCGATGGTGGTTGCCAACATGGGCGAACCGGGCAATGTGACGTTCACGGTGAACAGCGCCGTGGACGAACGCATCGGGGGCACAATCCCGGTGCGCTTTCCCAACGCGCTTGTCCGCAGCATGTGGCAAGTGTCGCCGGATGGTCAGCAGATCGCACTGGCCGTGACGACCCAAAGCGGCCTGCGATACATGCAGCTTTGGAACCGCAAAGGCGAGTCGCTCGACTCGATGGCGCTCGCGCACGAAGAGGATCCAGCCGGGTTCTCGCCCACCGGCGACCTGGTACTCGTGATCAGCGACACCGCGAATGCCGGTCTCCTCACGATCGTCGAGCGGAAGGTGTCGGCGTCCGGGAAGGTTGCGCGCACGCCCCGGACGCTCCTCCCCGCGCAGCAGATTTCCGACCCACGGGTGTCGCGAGCAGGTCTCAGCTATCTGGCTGGCCCGGTCGCGATCACGCTTTATGCCGGGTCCCGGAACCGCGAGCTTTCTCCCGAGCTCACGATGCGCGAGGTAACGAGCACTACGGCGAATCTTGGGGTTCTGATGTCAGGCGACGGCACCTCTCTGATCGTTACCCGTCGCCCCCTCGGCGACATTCGACGCGCGATCACTCAGGTGTCGCTCTTCCCGTTTGATGCCGGGCCGGAACGTTCTCTCGGTGCGGGCATCCGCGGCGCAGTATCCCAGTCGCGCAACGTTGCTGCCGATTCAGTGGTATTCGTCATTGAGGACGCCGGGCAGCTGCACCTGACGCAATTCGACCTCGCCACCGGCGGCACCAGGGACCTCGGTACCATGCCGGATACGACCGCGATGATCGGGATGGAAGTGCTGCGCGATGGGAGCATCGCGTGGTCTGTTCCCGGCGACACCAGCGGGACCATCCGGGTGCGCCAACCGTCCGGCGCAGTTCGACTGATCACTACGCCGAACGTCTACCCGACTCTCCTGGAAGATTCGCAATTCGGTGACGGACTCCTCGGTTGGGGCTGGAACCGTAACCGCGGCGACTCGGCGATCGTCTTTCACGTGCCGCCGGGTGCTTCCGCCGGCCGTCGGATCCTGCAACTCGGCGTCGAGGATCTTCGTGGCCTGCGCTGGGCAACCGGCGGGTTGATCGAGCTGGTCGTCGGTGAAACCCGCTATACCAGTGCTCTCTACCGCCTTGACCCATCAACGGGAATGAACACCAGGATCGGTACGATTCCGTTGGTGGACATCGACGCCGTATCGTTCTCGCGCGATGGATTGCGGATGTCGCTGAGAACCGCCGAGGCCCGTCGTGATATCTGGGTCGCCAAGATCTTTTCTTCCGCCCCATGATCCTGTCATAGATTCTTTTGCACATGCACCCTGCCCCGCCGTCTCGTCAAGGAGTGTTCCATGCGCCGCCTGCTCGCCACCGCCGCCGTGCTTGCCCTCGCCTGTGGCACCCCCGATGAGCCCGCCCCCGCGAGCACCAGCATGAGCCGAGGCGATTCCCTTCTCACAGCCTACACCAGCGTGCGACTCGAAGCCGACATGGCCGCGCTGAGCGACGCCGAGCGGCGAATGATTCCGCTGTTGATCGACGCAGCACAGGCGATGGATGAGGTGTACTGGTTGCAGATGGTCGGTCCGCGCGACAGCGTGCTCGCCGCGGTGTCGGATTCCGCGCTGCGCCGGTACGTCGACATCAACTACGGACCGTGGGATCGGCTGAATGGCGAGGTGGCATTCATCGAGGGTACGGCAGCGCTTCCTCCGGGGAAAAACTTCTACCCGCATGACATCACCAAGGAAGAATTCGAGGCAGCCGCGGCAGCAGCCCCCGACGGCGGCAAGTCGCTGCGCAGCCTCTACACCGTTGTGCAGCGTGACAGCGCCCGGCAGCTCGTGACCGTGCCGTACCATCTGGCGTACCGCGTCCAGTCGGAACGCGCCGCTGGGAAACTACGCGAGGCCGCCGCGCTCGCGGCCGATCCCGGACTCAAGAAGTACCTGACCCTTCGTGCCGACGCGCTGCTTGACGACAACTATCAGCCGAGCGACATCGCGTGGCTCGACATGAAGAACAACGGCCTCGACGTGGTGATCGGACCGATCGAGACTTACGACGATCAGTTGTTCGGCTACAAGGCCTCGCACGAAGCGTTTGTGTTGATCAAGGACAAGGAATGGAGCGCGCGGCTCGCCAAGTACGCCGCGATGCTTCCGGGCCTGCAGCGAGACCTGCCAGTCGAGTCGCAGTTCAAGCAGGAGCAGCCCGGCACCGATTCCGACCTCAACGCGTACGATGTCGTCTACTACGCCGGCCAGTCGAACTCCGGATCGAAGACGATCGCGATCAACCTGCCGAACGACGAAGCGGTGCAACTCCAGAAGGGCACTCGTCGACTCCAGCTGGAGAACGCGATGCGCGCCAAATTCGACCGAATCCTCGTTCCCATCGCCAACTTGCTGATCGCTGAGGACCAGCGATCGTTCGTCAAGTTCGATGCCTTCTTTGAGAACACCATGTTCCACGAGGTGGCGCACGGACTCGGCATCAAGAACACCCTTGGCGGAAAAGGGACGGTTCGCGAGACACTCAAGGAGCGTGCGTCCGCCCTTGAAGAGGGAAAGGCCGACGTGCTCGGCCTCTACATGATCTCACGTCTCAACGCAGCAGGCCAACTACAGGGTGACGTGCGCGACAACTATGTGACGTTCATTGCCGGCATCTTCCGCTCGGTCCGTTTCGGAGCGTCAAGCGCGCACGGTCGCGCCAACGTGGCGCGATTCAACTTCTTCAGTGAACTGGGAGCGTTCGTACGCGACTCCACCACCGGTACGTACCGCGTCGACCTCGCCAGGATGCCCGCCGCCACCGACTCGCTTTCGGCCACCATCATCCGCTTTCAGGGGAATGGCGACTACGTCGGCGTGTCGACCTGGATGGAGAAGTACGGCGTGATCAGCCCGCAGCTGCAGGCGGATCTTGATCGACTCGGTACTGCCGGCATCCCGGTCGATGTCGTGTTCGAGCAGGGCGTCGGCGTGCTTGGACTGAAGTAGTGTAGGCATCGCCTCGCCGTCACGTGGCGGCGAGGGCGGGCACCAACCCCGGAGTTCGACATGGCAACACGATTCATCATCCTGGCGTGGTGCCTCGCTCTCGCGGGCCCGCTACCGGCACAGTTCACCGATCGAACGCGGATAGCGACGCTTGATCGGATTCTTCAGGACGCCGTCGACTCGAACCGGATCGGAGGCGCTGTCGCGATCGTGATGCGCGATGGCAAGGTGGTGTACCAGCGCGCGGTCGGATGGAATGATCGTGAGGCCGGCCGACAGATGGCGCCCGATG
>JBDSMU010000152.1:0-4721 GCA_039915685.1 Gemmatimonadales bacterium
TCATTGATACCAAGATGTCGCGAAACATTGGTGTGGTGTTGGCCCCGTCCCCCTATGCCCAACAGCGGCGAATGGCTGCGCTCTTCGCGACGGCACTTCAGGCCCCCGTCCCTCCCTCGGTAGTTGCCGAGAAGATCCTCGAGATTGCGGTCGGCAACACTCACCAACTGCGGCATCCCGTCGGACCGGACGCCGAGCCCTTCCTCGGTTGGCGCAGGTCAATGAGCGACGAGTCGTGGGTAGCCATGGGCGCCCTCGACGACGCTGCATGGTACGACCGCATCGAGGCTGACTTCGGGATGAATGCCCGTCCGCAGGCTCAAGAGTAGGCGCCAGCGGCTAAGAGCCGCTTCTCGGCAGAGAGGGAGTGCTGTGCGAGCGGCTAAGAGCCGCTTCTCGGCACGGAGGGAGGCTGAAAGCCTCCTTGTTCCATGCGACGTGTAGATCTCTTCTAAGCGCGGACCAAGGCGAGTTTACTCGCCCTCAGTGCCGAGCCCGGGTGATGTCCGACCGAGCGCAAGCGAGGAAGGACCACCAGTGGGTCGGGAGGCTGAAAGCCTCCTTGCTCCGTGCGGTGCGACGATCTCTCTACGGCACGAAGCCAGGCGAGTTTACTCGCCATCAGTGCCGAGCCCGGGTGATGTCCGACCGAGCGTGAGCGAGGAAGGACCACCCGTGGGCTCGCGACCCGCAGGGTCGGACCACCCGTGGGTCGGGTGGCTGAGAGCCTCCTTGCTTCTAGTAGCTTTACTGCGATCTATGCGTCGCACGGCGCCAGGCGAGTTCACTCGCCCTCAGTGCCGAGCCCGGGTGATTGGCCAGCGGCTGATAGCCGCTTCTCGGCACAGAGGGAGGCTGAGAGCCTCCTTACTCCCCGCAGTGAGCACATCTACGCATCGCAACAAGCCAGGCGAGTTTACTCGCCCTCAGTGCCGAGCCCGGGTGATGTCCGCCCGAGCGCAGCGAGGAAGGACCACCCGTGGATCGGGAGGCCGGGTGTACTCTGGTCGTAGTCCGATGGCCGAGAGTACGTTCTCGGATGGATTTGAGGTTCGAGTGGGACCCCAGGAAAGCGACGGCGAATCGACGAAAGCATGGTGTCGCGTTCGACGAGGCAGTGTCGGCGTTTGCCGATCCACACTCGCTTACTGTCCCTGACCCGGACCATTCTCTAGGCGAAAGCCGTTTCGTCTTGATCGGGCAGTCTGCCATTCTACGGCTGTTGGTCGTGATCCATCTTGAACGGGGCAATCGTATTCGCCTCATCAGCGCCCGTCTGGCGACGCGGCGCGAGCGACAGACCTATGAAGAAAACTCCTAAGGCAAGCCCAGCACGCAAGAGTCGCGTGGCAGAGATGCGCGCGGAGTATGACTTCAGCGCAGGCGAGCGCGGCAAATTCGCGAAGAAGTTCGCGAAGGGTGCCGTCATGGTCGTTCTCGATCCGGACATCGCCGACGCTTTCCCAACCGGGGCGGACGTGAACCGGGCGCTTCGTGCGATCCTGGACGCCGTTCCTCCGCGGTCTCCTCGTCGCCGGGCGGTCAAGAAGACGCCCTGAGTGGCGTCCCTCGCATGGCGACGGTACCGTTTGCTCCGTCCAACAGGAGCCCTCGATTCACGGCTTCGGCAAGTCGATCGCAGGGTTCCGATTGAAGAAGCCAACAGGCCGGATCTCGAAACTGTGCTTTGCCACCGGCATCAGCGGCCAGTCCTCCGGGCGCGGAACATGGTGGAACCCCATCGTGACCCAGGCCACCACGTCCTGCCCGGCAATGCCACGATTGGCTGCCGTCCACTTCGCGAGCCCATCAGGTGCCACGCTCGTCGTGGGATAATCGCCTGCAGCGTAGAGTTCCCGTCGGTCGTACGGCGTGACCCAGAGCATGTGTTCGGTGAACGCGCCGCGCTTCTGCATGTAATCATCAGGGGCGAGCAGTGACATCGCACTGTGACTCTCGATCTGGTAGCCGACATTCCCGCTGTACGCCCCCTTGATTGCCGGGTTGACGAATCGCCAGAGTTCCGGCGCCGCCATCGTGGACATCCGCATCCCGTCGCGTTCGGTGCGAGCTTCGGTCGTCTCGACAGTCCACAGACTGCGACGCGGGTTGTCGTCCGGCAACCGTTGCGTGCGCAGGCGATCGACCATCAGCGTGTTCGCTGTACCGTCCACGTCGAGGTCGAGCCGGAACGAGAAGAAGTGACTGTGATTAACCCCGACGCGCCCCGGCGCGATGAGCCGACCGTACTGCTCGTCGGCCGCGGTTCCGCTGGCTGACTTCGTCGCGTCCATGCCGGTGGCCGACGCGTCCATCCTGAGGGTGGCGTCCTGTTGGAAGACCCAGTCGAAGAGATAGTCGTAGTTGCCGGCGGTCATGAACATCCGCAGCACCAGGTCGCGCTTCGGACGCGCCTCGATCACGTTGCCGCCATCGCGCCCATGCCGCCATGCGACGTCACCCGCCGACCTTTCGAACAGGCACGCGGCTCGCACCCGCTGGCGCGGACGGCCGTTTTCCCGGACCACCCAGGCGTCGAAGTACGTCGCATAATCAGGACACTCGACGCCCCGCTCGAGCGAACTCGCGATCCCGCCGAACCACGAGGGGTAGGTGCCAAGGTCGAAGAAACCCTGATAGTTCCAGGGGTCGTTCGCATCACTGTACGGCACGAACAGTTCGGAAAGCGAACCCTGATACATGACGGAGCGGTCGCGTCCGGAATCGGCGTAACGCACCTGTGAAATCACGACGCCGCGGCGCGGATCCACCCGGAACTGGAACTTCCAGTTCTGCCATGAGACCTGCTGCCCGTCCAGGGCGTAGCTCGGTCCTCCCGGCTGCACCATCGTGACCGGGCTGGGCGTCTGCCGCGTCGGCCCGATCGCTTCAGCGTCGTACTCGCCATACGCACCGCTGTTCGGAATCACACCGGTGTCGACGACACGCAGGATTTTCTCGGCACCGACGTCGATCACGACGATGAGCCCCTCGAACGTCTCACCGTAGCCGAGTCTCCGCCCGTGGTCCGTGCCGCAAACGGCATGGATGACCCGACGCCCCCGCTCCTCGGCGAGGTCGAAGTACCCGTGGTTGGCGTGCGAGCAATCGACCAGACTGAAGTCGGTGACGCCGCGCTTGGCGATGGCGTCGCGAACCCGCGTATCGGCGAGCGCGACGCGTTTGATCAGGTCATCGTCCCCCGCGTTGGTCATGTACTGCGTGCCGGGGACCTCCGACCACGACAGCACCTTCTTGGATTTCAGGTCGACAATCGCTTCGACGCCGAGCCCGCGCTGCACCAGATGCACCAGCGCCTCGCGACGGAACGGCTGGCCGGCGCGCCACGCCAGCACTTCGCCCTTCGGTGGCTCGTTGAGGCCGACATAGAGGAATGCGGTGGTGGTGTCGGTGCGGCCCGATGCCCGGAGCGCATCGTAGATCGTCCAGTGCTCTTTTCCCGAGAGGCCATCGAGCGGATGCGCCTGGGCGCCTGCTGACGGCGTCCCCGCTAGTGCGAGAGCGACCACGGCCAGTACGAGTTGGCGCATTCGGAGATCCTGGGGAAAGATTGTCACGCGGGAGGGTCGATGCCGCTGGCAAAGCTACGGTGCGAGGGGTGGCAGCGCCAATAAAACTGGAGCATCTGCGTGCTTGCCTACCAGCGGCTAATAGCCGCTTTTCGGCACTGAGGGAGGCTGAGAGCCTCCTTGCTCCGTTCGATCGGCGAAACTGCGCGTTGCGCAAAGCAAGGCGAGTGTACTCGCCCTCAGTGCCGAGCCCGGGTGATGTCCGACCCGAAGGGTCGGACCACCCGTGGGCTCGTGACCCGAGCGTAAGCGAGGAAGGACCACCCGTGGGCCGCTCGCCGAAACTGTGCAGGGGGATGGTCGGATCAGGCGATGGACGTACATTCAGGACGGAGACCGATATCTACGGGTGGTGTTGCTCGCGGACGGCGAAACCGTCCGCAATGCGTTCTTCGACCGCAGGTTCCAGCCATGAATGTGAAATATTTCAGGGACACCGACACAGCGTTGCTCGAGTTCTCCGACGCAGTGGTGGATGAAACGCGGGAGATTTCGGAGAGCGTCTACGTCGACCTCGACAAGAATGGAAATCTCGTCAGCATGACGATTGAACACGCCGCGGCCCTCGCACGTCTGCCACACGTTCGGGTCGAAGAGATCGATGCAAGCGCAGCGTGACCGCCAGCGGCTAATAGCCGCTTCTCGGCGCTGAGGGAGGCTGAGAGCCTCCTTGTTCCGCTCGATCGGCGAAACTGCGCGTTGCGCAAATCAAGGCGAGTTCACTCGCCCTCTGTGCCGAGCCCGGGTGATGTCCGCCCCGAAGGGGCGGACCACCCGTGGGCTCGCGACCCGAGCGTAAGCGAGGAAGGACCACCCGTGGGTTGGGGAGGCTGAAAGCCTCCTTGCTTCTCGCCAGCGGATGCCGAACGCGCTAGCGAGGGCCGGCCCAGTTGCGCAATGAGTCTCCTGTCTGGTTGATGAGTTAGTGAGGTTGTGAGTGGGTCACGCCGTCACGCGGGCCACGGTCCGGCGCACCAGAGGCGCCACGACGTAGACCGTCGGGAACGCCACCGGCCACGTGGTCAGGCAGCTGCGCAGCCATTGCGCCGGCAGCCCCGGGTGGACGCCTTGCGACGTGATCAGCACGAACGCCGAGACGATGCAGACCATGATCGCGGACAGCAGGGCGCT
>JBDSMU010000165.1:0-29619 GCA_039915685.1 Gemmatimonadales bacterium
GCCCGGTCCGATGACCCCCCGGGCCCGGGCCGCGCAGCTGTTTCGATCTCGTTGCTTGCGCGGTCCGGCTCTGGACACGACATTTCCAGCGTGACACCTCTCCCCATCCCAAGATCCACAGGAGTAATGATGCGACGTTTTGTTCGTTTGGCACTCACCGTGTCGAGCGTCCTCGCGGCGTTCCTCGCGCTGCCCGCGATCGGTGCGGCGCAGGGCGTGACCACGGGCGCGATCAGCGGGGTCGTGAGCGATTCCGCAGGCGGCGCGATCGAGGACGCAATCGTACGCGTCTCGAACCTGGCGACCGGATTCAACCGCACGGTGACCACGCGTTCCAACGGGTCATATTTCGTCGGCGGCCTTGAGATCGGGCGCTACCGGGTGGCGGTCACGGCAATCGGGTTCAGGCCCGGCGCTGTCAACGAAGTCCGGGTGGCGCTCACCCAGACTGTCCGGGCCGACGTCGCACTGGTGCGCCAGGCCGTTCAGATCCAGGAGCTCGTCACGGTGGCGCAGGCCGACGCGGCGGTGTTCGCACCGACTCGCACTGGCCCGCAGCTTACGATCTCCGATTCCCAGGTCCGACGACTCCCGACGCTCAATCGCCAGCTCCAGGACTTCATCCGGATCTCACCCCAGGTCACCACCAACCCGGGTGCCGGCGGCAGCCTCTCCGCAGCAGGACAGAGCAATCGCTACAATGCGATCCAGGTTGACGGCACCACCCAGAACGACCGGTTCGGCCTGGGTGACACCGGCGAACTCGGCGGCCAAGCGGGTGGACGGGGCATTTCGCTCGAAGCGATCAAGGAGTATCAGATTGTGATCTCGCCGTTCAACGTTACCCAAGGCGGGTTTACCGGGGCGCTCGTCAACGCAGTGACGAAGAACGGCACCAATCGCTTCACCGGCTCGGCGTTCTACACGTTCCGCAATCAGGAACTCGCGACGAACGATCCGTTCATCGCCCAGAATGAGTTCTCGATCAAGCAGTTCGGCGCGTCGATCGGCGGCCCGATCATCAAGGACAAGCTGCACTTCTTCCTGGCGGGCGAGCTCAATCGCTCGACGCGGCCGGCGGGTGGCCCGTTCGTCGGGCAGCTGGGCGTGAGTGGCGCCAACGCCGTGCGGGTCGACCAGGCAACGGTTGACCGGTTCAACGCGGCGCTAGCGCAGTATGGGATCGAGGGCGGCTCGGGTGGCGCCCAAAGCAACGAGAACCCGATCGGTAACCTCGTGGCGCGCCTTGACTGGCAGGTGTCGCCGAGCAGTCGTGTGGTGATTCGCGAGATCTACAACGACCAGAAGGCCGACGACTTTTCGCGGTCGGCCGGCACGTTCGCGCTGACGTCGAACCGGTTCAAGCGGAGCGAGCAGGTCAATTCGCTCACCGGTCAGTTCTTCAAGACATTCGGGAACGGAGCGAGCAACGAATTCCAGCTCGGCTTGATCCGTCAGCGATTCGCTCGCGCATTCGACCAGAACGGGCCCCAGATCACGGTGACGAACATCAACTCGCCGACCGTGTCCGGCCAGACGGTGAACCTTCGGGCAGGCCCTGACTCGTCGTCGCACGTCAACCAGCTCGATCAGGATTTCATCGAGCTCCGCAACGACCTCACCTTTCCCGTTGGCGGTGGCAACCACCTGATCACGGTGGGCACGCGCAACGACCTCTACAAGGTGCGCAATGCCTTTGTGCAGAACGCCTTCGGGTCGTGGGGATTCAGCTCGCTTGCCGACCTCGAGGCAGGAATCCCCAACCGCTATGCGGTCGGCGTGGCGCTGGGAGACGACCCGGTGGCGCGGTTCCGTGCGGCCAATGTGTCGTTTTATGTACAGGATCAATGGACGCTCAACCCCGACTTGTCGCTCACCCTTGGGCTGCGCGCCGAGGCGCCGATCTTCCTCGATGAGCCTGGTTTCCGGCCGGAGGTCGAGCGTGACTTCGGTCGGCGCACCGACGTGGTGCCGTCGAACTTCACGTTCAACCCCCGCCTCGGCTTCAACTGGGACGTGAGCGGTACAGGGACGACACAGCTCCGCGGTGGCGTTGGCTTCTTCGCCGGAACGCCGCCGTACGTCTGGCTGTCCAACCTCTTCACCAACAACGGCCTGTCTGGTACCACCCAGTTCACCTGCGACGGCAATTCGGGCCGGCCGGCGGCACCGGCGTTCAATACCGAGTCGGTGCAGAGCCCGCCGCAGGTCTGCGCTGGCGGTGTCGGTCCGACGTCGGGCACCAGCATCGGTGCCGTCAACACCGTCGACCCGAACTACAAGCAGACCCAGATCCTGCGTGCCAGCTTGGGTGGTGATCACCGGCTGCCGTGGGGGTTGATCGGCACCTTCGACGCGCTGTACACGAAGGCGTACAACTCGCCGTTCATGGTCAACCTGGCGTTGGGTGAGCCGGTTGGTACCGACTTCGCAGGCCGCGTGATGTACGGCACCATCGCGGCCAATGGGCGGGCGACGACGAACTGCACCACGCCAAACATCTATTCGTGCGGCGCGTACGACCTCCGCAACAGCAGCAACGATTACGCGTACAGCATCTCGGGTGGCCTCACCAAGCGGATGGCTGGATCACTCGAGACGTCAGTGTTCTACACCTACGGTCATTCGTATTCGGTGCAGGATTTCACCTCGAGTGTCGCGCGGTCGAATTTCCAGAACGGCCGTGTTACGGCGCTCAACCAGTACGATGACCGCGCTGATCGGTCGTCCTTCGATATCCCGCACCGGATCGCGGCGGCAGTCACTTGGACCGCCCCATGGAAGGACTACGGCACCGACATCTCGCTCATCTACAATGGGCAGTCTGGCACCGCCTTCACGTACATCTACCAGTCGCAGACTGTCGGCGGCAACCTGATCGGTGACCTCAACGCCGACGGCTTCTTCGGCAACGATCCGGTGTACATCCCGAACACGGCTTCCGAGTATACGTTCGAGCAGTACACCGGTCCGCTGGTGACCAACGGCCCGAACGCCCCGGTCACGCCAGCCCTGCAGGCGGCGGCGTTTGACGAGTTCATCTCCAGCCTCAGCTGTCTCGACAGCCAGCGCGGGCAGATCCAGACGCGCAACAGCTGCAGGAACCCGTGGTTCAACACCATGAACCTCTCGGTCCGGCAGTCGTTGCCCGGGCTCGGCGGCCACCGGCTTTCGCTGCAGGCCGACATCTACAACTTCCTCAACTTCCTCAACAACGACTGGGGCCAGTACCGCCAGAACACGCGGTTCAGCCAGCAGAACTTGCTGCCGGTGCGCGGTTTCACGGCCGAAGGACGGCCGATCGTGCGCTTCGATCCGCGCCTGACCGACCGGGACTTCGCCTTCGCGAAGAACCTGTCGTCGACCAACTACTGGCAGGGTCAGGTGACGGCGCGGTACTCGTTCTAGAGACTAGAGACTAGAGACTAGAGAGGCCGGTCCCCTTCATGGAGGCCGGCCTTTCTCTCATCTTCCATCTCTAGTCTCTAGTCTCCAGTCTCTCATCTCTCATCTCTAGTCTTTCAGCTTCTCACCCTGCTCATCAATCCAACGGCCAGCACCAGGAAGATCGCGTTCATCGACCACGCAGCCAGTTCTGGGGATACGATCTCCTTGCCGCCGAGTGCCTTCATGATCTGGGTGCCGGTGAGGTAGATGAGCGTGGTGCCGAGTGCCATGGCGAGGCCGAGTGCCGCCTCGGCGCGCGGGCTGGTGACGGCGAGCGGGGCGCCGAAGAGGGCGATGATCAGGCACGCCATGGGCACGGCATATTTGAGCGGCAGGTCGACCATCAGCTGGCCGGGGCGGGTGCCGGACCGTTCGAGCCGGGCTAGGTGTTCGCGCAGTTCGCCGATGCTCATCTCGTCGGCCTTCTTCCCCTCGTCGTTCAGGATTTCGGGCGGCTCGGTGAACACCTTTGCGCGCATCGCGGCAAAGCGGATGGTCGTCACAGTGGCGCTGTCGCGCATGATCAGCGCGGCGTGCGCGGGAAGCATCGAGTCGGCTGGAGCTCCGGAGTCGGCGGTCTGGCGGTCAGGCTGCATGATGAGGTGGGTCGCGCCGTTGAGCAGGTTCCAACGGCCTCGGGTGGTATCGTAGAGCGCGCTATCGGCACTGATGGTCCAGGTGGGCGCGGTGGCCCCCGAAGGGGACTCGATCAGGATGGATGCGGCGTAGCCTCGCCATTGCTGGAGTTCGCGGATCGCGTAGGTCCAGCCGGTTTCGTTCTGGTAGGCGAACTGGTAGCGGGGCAGGGCGTCGCGTCCAGATCGGCGTTCGCCATGGAGTTCGCGTTGCCGGGCGATGCTCGGCGCGGCGATTTCCTGCATCCCGAAGTTGGCCGGCACCGCGAGGGTCGCCATCACAATCATCGGGAGGATCAGGCGGTAGAACGACACGCCACCGGCTTTCACCGCCGTCAGTTCACTGTGGCGGCCCATTGCGTTGAGCGTGAACACCGTTGCGAAGAGCACTGCCGCCGGAAAGAGCAGGGTGACCTGGCCCGGGAAGTAGAGCAATTCACCGAGAAGAAAATCATCGACCGAAACGCCCTTCTTGCTCACCGGCCCGAATCGCTCAGAGAGATGGATCAACGTCGCGACCAATGGTATGCCCAACACCGCGAGCAGGAACGTGCCGATCCATTGTCGCAGTACGTAGCGGTCGAGCGTCCCCATCAGCTTCATGTCGTGGATTCACGGCGGAAGAAACTGCGAATCGAATCCAGGATCCCCACCGATCTGGTGCTTCCCATTTCCTGGTTCGCCGAGTGCACCGACAGGATTCCGACCACCGTCAGCAGCACGACCGGACCGTGCATCGCGACGGTGGCAGGGATATAGCCCTTGTCGGCGAGCCCCTCGCCGCCGATCAGCAGCACGTAGAACACCATGAAGATGAGGAGCGATCCACCGATCACGAGGCCGATCCCACCGCGCGGAAACTTGAGGGCGAGCGCCATGCCGATCAAGACGAATCCGAACGAGGCTAGCGGAATTGCGAACTTCTTGTGGTACTCGACCGCGTGCGACCGCATGATCGCGAGAGCATTCTCGGCTTGCATCGTGGCCGCGCTCACTTCGACGATCGGTGCGACGATCCCGTGGTCCGGCGGGGTCGGTTCCTGATTCATCGGAAATCGAAAAGCGGACGAGTCCTGTGCCGGGGCGAACTCTGTCGCGTCCAGGATGCCCGGGAGGAGTGCGGGGGGCGCCTGCGCAGCCCGGGAAGCGCTGTCGGCCTGCTGGAGCTGACGCAGCGATTCAGCCACGGCTGATGATTCGGGGAGTTGCCTCCGGACGCCGGAATCCTGCGGCAACATCGGGGTGCGGGGCGCCCCGCTGTCTTGGCCGACCGGGTCCTGGGCCTGCACGGGGGTCGGCAACAAGAGCCGCTCGATCCACTTGCCAAACGCGCGGTAATATCCGCAATCGGCTTCCATCTGCACCGGAATCCGAACCGCTGCCGGCCCCACCCCGGGCAGGCCCGTGAGACTGCGCAGATCGCGCTGGGTGAGCTCCTCGCGCCGGGCCTGTCCGTCGCGATACTCAGTGCGGGCCTCGATCACTCGGTCGAGTAGCTGGCAGCTCGTCATGCTGCGCTCGTCGGCGCCTGACGCGGTGCTCCGCTCAAGCTGGTTGGCCACGTCGCGAATCCGGATCCGGTCGCGCAGGAATGCAGTGCGTTCCACCCGGCCCGGCTCGACCGACCGGTAGTCGCGAATCTCGCCCTCGTAGAGCGTGAGGAGGAGGTCACGTTGGTCGCTCGACTGCTTCATCACGCCGCTGTCAGCGCGGATCACACGACGCGCCTCGTAAGTGAGATCATAGATCAGCACGTCGGTAAGCCCGCCGGTCGTCTGGTCGATCTCGCTCGCCCGGAGGAAGAACCGGGGGTTGTTCGGGGGGAGCGCGTTCAATACCTGTGGCTTGAACGTCAGTGTCGGGGTCTTCTGGCTGACGTCGAGGCGAAGGCGCGAGAAACGTGAGTTGCTGATCGGAACGAGTTGGTCGAATACGAAGAAGTTGACAACTGTCAGCACGAACGCGCCAACCAGCGCGGGCCGAACCATTCGCCAGACGGAGAGACCATTGGCGTACATGGCAATCATCTCGAGGTCACCAGCGAGCTGGCTGTATGCATAAAGGGTTGCAGTCAACACAGACATCGGGATGGTCAGCACCATCAGCGCCGGTACAGCGAGCACGAGCGCTTCTCCCATCACCGACAGGTCGAGCCCCTTGCCGCCAAACTTGTCGATCAGGGGACCGAGTTGGTTCAGGAGAAGCAGTCCCGTGAGCGCCAGCAGGCTCCACACGAACGGAGCCACGAGCGTGCGCAGTATGTGCCGGGAGATGAGCTTCATGCCGTTTGCCGCGGTCCGGTTGTGGCCCACTAGGCGGGGCGCGTACCTTCTGGGAATCAGATTCCTCAAGTTAATCCCCCCGGCCTTCGCATTCGTGGCGCCCGCTGCCCGGATTTCCGCCCTCGTTTGCGCAATCGTGACGCTCGCCGCCCAGGTCGTCTCGGGGCAGGCCGTGCCCGGCGACACGGTGCGCAGTCCCATCGGAGTGCGGCTTTCGCGCCCGCTGGGGCTGCCCACGCTGCGCCGTCCACTGGCGCTCGACGCCCCATGGGCACGTCCACTCCCCCGTACGGCGTCGGAGATCGGCACCCGCTTCGACCTGGGCCTGCAGCGACGGGTGGATTCGCTCAGCGCCGAAGCAGCCTACCGGCGGTCGGTGCTGGCGCTTTTCCGCGAGCGGCGCTCGGCAGAACTCCTGGGGCTTGATGCGGCGCCCGCAGTGGACGGCGGGCTGTTCGGGCTGTCCACAAGCTTTGTCGATCTGACCTTCGACGGCTTGGTGCGCTTCGAGATATCCACCGAGCGGGTGGCGAACCTCCGGTGTACACCCGCACTGGTTCAGGATCCGCTCGCCGGATGCCGCCCCAAGTTTCGCGCGCCCCGGATCGACAACGAGGTCGAATTGCGCTCGGCGGGTCTGATCGGGCAGCGGGTGCGGGTGAATGTTGACCTGAACACGTCGAGAGACTACGCCAACAGCAATGACGTGTCGGTGTCGTATCAGGGTCTGGAGGATGAAGTCCTGAAGCGTGTCGAGGTCGGGTCGGTACAGTTCCGCCCACCACCGTCGCGTTTCCTTACGTCGGGCATCCCGAGCAACAATTTCGGGCTCAGTGCGACGATGGAGTACGGACCACTGGAGGTGCAGGCCCTGGCGGCGACGCAGAAGGGCAGCGTGGTGTCGACCCGCACCTATCGCGTTGGCGATGCAACCACGCAGCCGCAGTCGCGCTACACCCGCGACCTCGACTACGAGGCACGACGGTTCTTCTGGACGATCAATCCGCGCACCATCCCGGGTTACCCCGCGATCGACGCACTCAGCCTGCGCGATCAGGTGCTTGGCGACCGGCCGACCGAGGTGCGCGTCTATCGATACCGGGCTGCTGCCGGCAACATCGGCACCAACCCGAACCTCGAAGGAATCACCGCACTCGCCGTGAACGCCGAGGGCACGCTCACCCAACGGGTGGGGCCGCTCCGCTGGGAACCGCTGGTGTTGGGGCGGGACTACTGGCTCGATCCGTCGGGACTCTGGTTCGCGCTGAATGCCAAGCTCGACCCGAATGATTTCCTCGCGGTGAGCTATCGCACGCTGTCGGGTGCGCAGGTGGGAACGTTCCCGTCGGCTGACAATCCTGCGCGTAGCGACACGCTGCTACTGGTACTCGAGCCCAACCGCGGACGCGAGGCGGGAACGTTCTTCCGCACGATGAAGAACGTCTACCGCGTGGCGGGAGGCGAGCTGGTGCGCTCCTCGGTCAGTGTCGCGATCCAGGTGAATCGATCGGAGAGTCCGCCGCCGCCGATCCAGGCCGCGACGTGGCTGGCGCTATTCGGGATCGCCGTGCCGACCGACCAAGCGGTGTTTGATGTCGCGAATCGCCTCTTCCCGAGAATCCGGGATCCCGCTGCCGACCAGGCGATCAAGGACTTCTACATCATCTTTCCCAACGCCGAGCCGTTCGGCGACGCAACCAGGATCCCGGTGGCGTCGCTGCGCAATGATTCGTTGTATCGGACGCCGGAGTACCTGCTCTTCTCGGAGGGACCCGCATCGCGGTTCCAGTTGCTGCTGGAGTATACGGCGAGCGGATCGGGTGATCGCTCGTCGCTCAATCTCGATGCGATCCAGATGCGTGAGGGGTCGGAGCAACTCGAGGTCGATGGGCGTCGGCTGCGACGCGGGCTCGACTATTCGATTTCGCCCGGCAGCGGCATCGTGACCTTCCTCGATCCGGAGGGGCTCTTCGGCCAACGGGCGGCGACGATCACGGCGCGCTTCGAGCAGCGTGGCCTCTTTGCGGTTGCGCCCACGAGCATCGTGGGATTCTCGGCGCGCTACAATGTCGGCCTCTTCGGGGCGTTCCATCTGGTCGGGCTGTACCAATCGGAAGCCACGGCGTTCACCCGACCGCCGCTCGGTTTCGAGCCGACCTCGTCGCTGATCGGCGGCGTGCGCGGCGATTTCCTGATTCCCGCCCGCAACGTGTCGCGCTGGTTGAGCCGGATCACTGCGACCCCGGCCAATGCACCCTCGGAGTTGCAACTCAACGGCGAGGTCGCCTTCACGCGTCCGAGCGCCAATCGCTCCGGGGATGCGTTTTTGGAGGAATTCGAGAACGATGGGGGGCAGCCTATCTCGCTGCGCGAATCGGCGTGGCAATTCGGATCGCGACCGCAATCTTCGGCAGGCGTGCCGTTCTTCCCGGCGGGATTCGACTCGACGTCGGCCGTGCAGCTCATCTGGCAGAACCTCATTCCGGGGCCGAACGGGGTGCTCGAACTGCGGCCAACCGACATCGACACCAACATCGTGGTGCAATCGGGGAACAACCCCGCTCCCGAGACGGTGATGTTCCTCACCTTCCATGCCGATACCGCCGGCGGCGTCGTGCAGCGCAACCGGTCGTCCGACTGGAGCCTCCCGTCGCAGCCGTTTACCCCGCGGTGGCGGTCGATGGTGACACCGATTTCGCTGACGGGCGCCGACCTGTCGCGTAACGAGTTTCTGGAGTTCTGGGTCTTCGAACGGTTCGACAAGCCCATCGCGGCGACAGGCATGAAGTTCATTGTCGACATCGGCTCGGTGAGCGAGGATGCGCTGGCGCTGGCGCCCACAGCGTTCACTATCGGCGCCGACGGTGACACGACGTACACCGGACGGCAGTACGTGGGGGCGGGTCGGCTCGACACCGAGCGCAACCCGACGGGCACCTTCAATGCGGTGGCCGACGACATCGGCATCCTCGGTGATCGGCCCGATCAGCTGCTCGGCCCCAACGGCCTGGTCCAGCGACCGGCGCTCTGTCAGCGCCTTCTCTCGAATAGCGTCGATGTCTTCCCGTGGGGCGACCTCAGTGCCCGGTGCAGCAACGGCAACGGCACGCTGGACACCGAGGACCTCAACGGCGACCTCCTGCTCAATTCGCGCGGTCCGGGCGACGACATCTTCCGCTACGTCGTCGACCTCAGCGACCCGAAGTACCGAGTGCGCACCGGAGTGGTGACCCAAGAGGCCAACGACCCCACCCTCCAGTCGGAGTGGGTGCTGTACCGGATCCCGCTGCGCTCGCCCGATCTTCAGGTTGGCCAGCCAAACATCCGGCTGGTACAGCACATCCGCTTCACCTTCGCGACGCCGCCCGACGACGGCACCGACAAAATTGTGCGCTTTGCGATGGCTCGGATGCGGCTGACCGGAGCACCGTGGATCCGTCGGAGCGCCACGCCGATCGCCGGGATCTCGGGGTCGGCCGGGCAGCCACGCGGTGAGATCAATGTCTCGGTGGTGTCGACCGAGAACATTGAGCTGGGATACACGTCGCCCCCCGGCGTACGGAACGCATCGGCGAACGTGAACGTCACCCAGGGTTCGCTGGGCCAGCAAATCAACGAGAAATCACTCCGGGTTGTGGCGCGCGACTTCCGGCCGGGCGATCGCGCCGAAGCGTACCTGCGATTTGTCGCGGGTCCGCAAAACCTGCTCGCGTACCGCCAGCTCAGGGTGTGGACGCGGGGGTATGGCGACGGTTGGGACGACAGCCAGCTCCGTGCATTCGTGAAGGTCGGCACCGACGACCAGAATTTCTACTTCTATTCGGCAGAGGCCCGCACGAACACCTGGGACCCGGAGATGGTGGTCGAACTCGAGACCTGGCGGCGGCTGCGCGCCGAGGTCGAGCAATCATTTCTGCGGGGGGAAGCGCCGAATGGTGCCAGCGGTTGCGGCGGTGATCCGCTGGCCTACGTGCGGTGCGAGGATGGATACATTGTGCACGTTCGCGATCCGGCCGTCTCGCCCCCCAACCTTGCGGCGGTGCAGGAGCTGTCCGGCGGAATTTACCGCCCCACCGAGGGTCTGCCGCTGGCGCGGGCAGAGCTTTGGATCGACGATGTCCGGCTTACGTCGCCGATCAATGAGATGGGAATCGCCGGCGGGTTTGACGCTCGTCTGGTCGCATCGGACGTGGCCAATCTCAGTGCATCGTACGTGTATACCGACGGGCAGTTCCGGCAGATTGGCCAGTCACCCTCATATCGCACGTCATCCACGCTGAGCACCTCGGGATCGTTCAACGTCGACCGATTCCTACCGCCCTCGCTGGGCCTCAAGGTGCCGCTCGTGATCGGATACGTCGCGCAGCTCACCGATCCCCAGTTGATCACCGGTTCCGATGTCCGGGGCGCGGCACTGAGCGGGCTGCGGCGGCCGTCCAGTGATGCGGCGAGCTGGAGTCTTCAGGTGAGCCGGCCGTCCCGCGACGGAAACTTCCTCACGCGCGCGCTGGTGAATCCGTTGACACTCCAGACGAGCGGCACGGTCGGCGGAACCACCACCGAGCTTTCCGAGGCAGCCACCAACCTCTGGTCGCACACCGCCACGTGGAGCCTGATCAACACCCGGCGGTTGGCCCGGCTCCCGCTGGGCGGGCTCGTGAGCCGCCTGCCGCGCTGGGTGCGGGAAAGCGAGGGAGGGCGCGCGATCCGGGCCGCCGCCGTGTCGTACGTGCCATCGAACGTGTTGATCCGCAGCAACCTCTCCCGAGCGGCGGGGGAGTACACGTCGTTCCTGGTGCCGATCCGAAGGGTGACCGACACCCTGGCTGTGCCGGTGACGACGTTGCAGCATCTCTGGAGCAACAGTACCCGAACGACCTGGCAACCGCTGGGGATGCTGACCCTCAGTGCCGACTGGCAGAGCACCCGCGATCTTCGCGAGTACGACGACAGCACCTCACTCGGTCGGCTCGTTGGGGAATCCCGCCGCGGCTTGTTGGGGATCGATGCGGGTGTCGAACGCGACCGGAGTGTGGGGTCGTCGCTGGCGCTGGCGCCGCGCCTTGCGTCGTGGCTCCAACCGCGTGTGACGTCGACCTCGTTCTTCCTGCTATCGCGGAATCTCACCGCGCGCAACCCGGTGAGGATCGACGGCGACACCGCTGGGGCGTTCATTCTCCCCCAGACGCTCAACAACTCACGACTCGACGACGTTGGCGTCACCATCGACCCCGCACTACTGCTGCGTCGAGTGCTCGGTGATTCGTCGTCGACAGCCCGGTACTTCAACCTGTTCCGCACCGTCGACATCAGCCGCACCAGCAATCGCCAGTCGACCTTCGACCTCGCATCGTTCAGCCCCGACCTTGGTTTTCAGCTCGGACTCGGTGGATTCGATGCCTTCCTGTCGCACGAGGGGCAGTTTGCCGTTGGGGCCACCAATACCCACACTTCCAATGCCAGCGGCGGTTTCCAGTTGCCGCTCGGACTATCGGCGACGGTGAACTATTCAACGCTTGAAACCATTCGCCACCAGCGCACCGGCGTGAGTGATTTCCTGGTGACCGAAACCCGTCAGCGGGATTGGCCAAGCGGAAGCCTGGCGTGGTTGCGATCGTTCCGCTCGGGGCCGGTGACGCTGGTCGAACTCCGCACCAGCGTTCGCCAGCGCGAGGGGTCCAACATCATCCCCACCGGCGCGGGCGAACCGATCCGGACCGCTGTTGAATCGCGGGAAATCCAGCCCAACGCGCGATTGGTCTTCAAGAACGGCGTCAACCTCCTGGGCCGGGCCTCGTTTACTGACGGGCGCAACGAGAACGGCGGCAACGTGGTGCTCAGCGACCGGACCTCGATGCAGGGCGACATTTCGTGGAGCCTCACCCTGCCGCGATCGATCTCGCGACTGCCCAAGCGCCTCACCACGTCGCTCACCGCAATCTCCAGCAAGGACATCAGTTGCATCGAACGCCAGGACGAGCCGTGCATCACGATCGCCGACTTGCGCCGACTCGAGACACGTGGGAGATTCGCCGCGAACGTCGTCGGTTCGGTCCAGGCCGATCTCTCCCTCGGCTGGTCGTTGATCGACGTCCGGCATCTTGAACGAAAGATCTCCACGGTATCTGCGGCGATCTCGGTCGTCATTCCGCTCACCACAAAGGGTTTCTGATGCGTATCGCACTCGCCGGTATCCTCCTCGCCACGGTCGTTGCTTGCGCCGCGGGCGATCCCGTGCCGGACAAGGAGTTTTCTGGCCGTCAGGCGCTCGACTACGTCGAAATGCAGCTCGCCTTCGGTCCCCGCATTCCCGGCACGGAGGGTCACGCGGCCATGGCCCTTTGGCTCGACTCCATGGCGAGGAGTCGCGCGGATACGGTGGTGGTGCAGCGGTGGTGGCACCGCACCCTTCGTGGCGACTCGATACCGCAAATCAACATCATCGCCCGCTTCAATCCCGGTGCATCGGCGCGTGTGCTCTACATGGCGCACTGGGATACGCGCCCGCGGACCGACGCACAGCCGGACACCAGCAAGACCGTCCCGGGGGCCAATGACGGGGCGTCGGGAGTGGCGATTCTTCTCGGCGTCATGGATGCGCTGCAGAAGAAGCATCCCACGGTGGGCGTCGATCTCGTCTTCGTCGATGGCGAAGACTACGGCTATTTTCGCGGCGGCAACGAGGACGTGCTGATCGGGTCGACCTACTACTCGTTCAATCCGGTGGTTCCTGAGCGGCCCCTCTTTGCGGTGGTGTGGGACATGGTGGGAGCTCGCGACCAGCAATTCACTCCCGAGAACTTCTCGCAAATCGCCGCGCCGGAAGTGGTCGACATCGTCTGGAAGACCGCCGAGCGGATGGGATATGGTTCGACCTTCGTTCGGGGGATCGGCGACGGCGTCACCGACGACCACACGCCGCTCATCGCACGTGGATTCCGTGCAATCGACGTGATCGGCGTCCCGCACTCCTACCCGTACTGGCACACCGAGCATGACACGTTCGACAAGATCTCCGAGGAGACGCTCTCCATCGTCGGCAACGTCGCCGTGGCGGTGCTTCGGCGCGCGGGCGCGTCGCGCTGATCGATCCGCGTTTCGAAGGTTCCGCCGCGCATAACCAGGCACCTGACGAAGCCGACCGCGGTGGCATCATGCGCCATGGCTCCGCGAGAACGTCGTGCCCTCTTGGTACTCGGTGGCCTCGCGCTCGCGGGACACCTCATCCTCGCAGCGTTCGTCGCCCCAGGTGCGGCGCCCGGTGGGGTGCAACTATTCGATCCTGCCACCGACGGCGACCCGATCGCGCAGCGCGACCTCTCAGTGGCGCGCGCCGCCCCGCTGGGCCCCGCCGAGCGCATTGATGTCGATCGGGCGGGCCCGGACGAGTTGGCGCGGCTCCCGGGAATAGGGCCGGCGCTGGCCCGCCGGATCGTGGCGGATCGCGAGTCCAGGGGGGCTTTTGGCACACCAGCGGGCCTCGACCGGGTGTCCGGGGTCGGGCCGGCGATGCTCGCCCGGCTAGCGCCGCACCTAAGGTTCAGCGATCACCAGACCGAAGCTTCCAACGGATCGGGAGGCTTGCTTCTGGCCGTGAATCGAGCCAGTGCCCCCGAGCTCGACGCGCTGCCCGGGATAGGAGCTGTCCGGGCGGCCGCTATCGTGGCATTTCGCGATTCCGTGGGCCCATTTCGCGGCGTCGACGACCTGCGGCGGGTTCCGGGGATTCCGGCCTCGCTCGTGGTGCGAATCGCATCCCGCCTGAGCTTCCATTGACCCTGACCGTGGTCCCGGCACCGGACCACAAAGGCATCCCCCTTGCACTTCCGGTCCGGGATGACTGCCACCAACGCTTCTCCCAAGGCCCTCCCCGCTGACGCGGCGCCGACAGTCGACCGCCTCGGTGACCTGCTCCTGTCCCAGGGGCTGGTCACGCGCGAGCAGTTGACTCAGGCCCTCCGTGAGCAGCGGACGTCGCATCAGCGCCTTGGCTATATCCTCGTGAAGCAAGGTGTGATCGACGAGCTGGAGCTCACCAAGGTTCTGGCTCGCCAGTACCGGATGCCGGCCGTCGACCTGACCCATTTCGACGTCGATCCGAAGATCCTGCGCCTCATCCCGGCCGACCTGGCCCTCAAGCGAATGGTTTTGCCCCTGAGGCGGGAGGGTCGAACCCTCACCTGCGCGGTGGCCGACCCGGCCGATCAAGGACTTCTCGAGGATCTCAAGTTCATTACCCGTTTCGATCTCTTCCCGGTCCTGGCCGGCGAGGCGACACTCCGAGCGCTGCTGGAAAAGCATTACGAGACGAGTGACGAACAGCTGCAGACCATCCTCCGCGAGATGGAGGGGATGGGGGATGATGTTGAGGTCGTGCAGGAAGAGGAGGACGAGGGTGCGGCAATGCAGGCCGCGGTCGACGACGCCCCGGTGGTCAAGCTCATCAACGGCGTCCTGACCGATGCAGTCCAGCGAGGGGCGTCGGACATTCATATCGAGCCGTTCGAGCATGAAATCCGGATCCGCTATCGCATCGACGGCGCGCTGGTCGAGGTGATGAAGCCACCGCTGCGCATGAAGGCGGCGCTGACCTCCCGCGTGAAGATCCTGGCGTCGCTCAACATTGCCGAGCGACGGATGCCACAGGACGGGCGCCTCAAACTGAAGATGGGTTCGCGGGTGATCGACTTCCGCGTCTCGACCCTCCCGGTGCTGTTTGGCGAGAAGATCGTGATGCGCATCCTGGACAAGGGCAACCTGACGCTCGACCTCACCAAGTTCGGCTTCGAACCGAAGGCCGAGCAGGACCTGATGCGCGCGATCCTGAATCCGTATGGAATGGTACTGGTGACCGGTCCGACGGGCTCCGGCAAGACGACGACCCTCTATTCGGCGCTGCAGCGCATCAACACCGTCGATACCAACATCATGACGGCCGAGGACCCGGTCGAATACAACCTGCCGGGCATCAACCAGGTGCAGGTGCGCAACGAGATCGGTCTGACCTTTGCCTCGGCGCTGCGTTCGTTCCTGCGACAGGATCCGAACATCATCATGATCGGCGAGATTCGTGACCTGGAGACCGGCGGCATTGCCATCAAGGCGGCGCTCACCGGTCACCTGGTGCTCTCCACGCTGCACACCAACGATGCACCCAGCACGATTGTCCGCATGATCGACATGGGCATTGAAGCGTTCAACGTCGCGAGCGCGGTCAACCTCGTGGTGGCACAGCGACTGGTGCGGCGGATCTGTGTCCGGTGCAAGGAACCCGCCCAGTACACCGACGCCGAGCTGAAGGTGCTGAGCACCGACGTCGACCTGGTCCGGAGCTTCCCATTCATGAAGGGGACGGGGTGCGACGATTGTTCCGGCACGGGGTACCGTGGCCGCGCTGGGCTGTATGAGGTGATGGCGATGTCGCCAGCGATTCGGCGGCTCGTGCTGGTGGGTGCCTCGACCACCGAGTTGCGCGACCAGGCGGTCGCCGAGGGCACGCTTACCCTCCGCATGGACGGGATCCGGAAGGTCGAGCGGGGAATCACCACTGTGGAGGAAGTCGTGAAGGAGACTGCCGAATGACGCTCAACCTGCGCGCGATGCTCGAGGAGATGCTGACTCGCGAGGCTTCGGACCTGCACCTCTCGGCCGGCGAGCGGCCCAAGCTCCGGGTCGACGGGGAAATGGTGAACACCAGCATCGATCAGGTGCTCGGGCCCAAGGACACGCTATCACTGGCTTACTCGGTGCTGACCGAGACCCAGAAAAAGCGCTTCGAGCAGGAGGACGAGCTCGACTTCTCCTTCGGGATCCAGAACCTCGCCCGCTTCCGCGGGAACGTATTCAAGCAGCGGGGATGCGTCTCGGTGGCGATCCGGATGATCCCGTTCAACGTCAAGTCATTCGACGACCTCAAGCTACCGCCCATCTGCGCGAAGCTTGCAGAGCGCCCGCGAGGTCTGGTGCTGGTGACGGGGCCGACGGGGTCCGGCAAGTCGACCACTCTGGCGGCGATGATCGACAAGATCAATCGCGAGCGTCACGGTCACATCATCACGGTCGAGGACCCGATCGAGTTCATCCATCGGCACCAGAACTGCCTGGTGAACCAGCGCGAGGTGGGCACCGACACCAAGTCGTTCGCCTCCGCGCTCAAGTATGCGCTGCGCGAGGATCCTGACGTGATCCTGGTCGGCGAGATGCGCGACCTCGAGACGATCGCCTCGGCGCTCACCATTGCCGAGACGGGCCACCTTGCGCTGGCGACGCTGCATACGAACTCGGCCCCTGAGGCGATCAACCGCATCATCGACGTGTTTCCGAACAACCAGCAGTCCCAGGTCCGCGCGCAGCTCGCGTTCGTGCTCGAGGGCGTGATCACCCAGACCCTGCTGCCCCGCGCGTCGGGACGGGGGCGAGTCATGGCGGCCGAGATCATGGTGGCCACGCCTGCGATCCGGGCGGTGATTCGCGATGACAAGGTGCACCAGATCTACTCGCTGATGCAGGCCGGCAAGAAGCACGGCATGCAGACGATGAACGATTCGCTCTACCAGCTCTACATGAGCCGGGAGGTGACGCGCGACGAGTGCCTGCGGGTGTCGCCGAACCCCTCGGAGTTCATGCGGGCGATCGGCGAGACCCCGATCGAGGAGCAGGCGATCGCCATGCGGTAGCAGCTCGACCGCACGTCGTCGCGCGACCGTCGGAAGCAGTCACCGCCGCCGCACACACTGAGCCGTACACCGGAGCATCAATGCCAGTCTTTGATTACACCGCCAAGAATGCCACCACGGGCCAGATCACCAAGGGACAGCTCGATGTCCCATCACGGGATGACCTGCTCGGCCACCTGCGCAAGAACCGGCTGATCCTGGTCTCGCTCCGAGAGGCCCCCAAGTCGATCAACTTCAAGTTGCCTGGCAAGGGGATCAAGACCCGCGACATCGTCATCTTCACGCGCCAGTTCGCGACGATGATCAACTCGGGCCTTCCACTGGTGCAGTCGCTGACCATCCTGGCCACGCAGACCGAGAACCAGAAGCTCAAGGATGTGACGCGAGCGGTGGTGTTCGATGTCGAGGCCGGCAACACGCTGGCCGACGCACTGGCGAGGCATCCCACGGCGTTTCCGCAACTCTATGTCAACATGGTGGCGGCGGGTGAGGCTGGCGGCATTCTCGATACCATCCTGCTCCGCCTTGCCACCTTCCTCGAGAAGAATGACAAGCTGATCCGGAAGGTGAAGAGTGCGATGATCTATCCGGCAGTGATCGGCGCCGTGGCGCTCGGCGCAATCGTTATCCTGCTGGTGTTCGTGATCCCGGTGTTCCAGGAGATGTTCGCGAGCGTCGGATCCGACCTGCCAGTCCCGACCCGCATCGTGATCATGATGTCCGATGTGCTCCAGTCATTCTGGTGGGCGATACTCATCGCGATCGGCGCAGGCGTGTTCGCGTTCCGGAAGTTCAATGACACGAACGCGGGCAAGCGCAAGGTCGATGCGATGCTCCTTGCGATGCCGGTGCTCGGCGACGTGCTCCGCAAGTCGGCGGTGGCGCGCTTCACCCGCACCCTCGGCACCCTGGTCTCATCGGGCGTGTCGATCCTTGACGGGCTTGAGATCACCGCGAAGACCGCGGGAAACACGATCATCCAAGATGCGATCATGCAGAGCCGCGCGTCGATCGCCGGTGGCGATACCATTGCGGCACCGCTGGAAAAGTCGGGCGTCTTCCCCCCGATGGTGATCTCGATGATTGCGGTCGGGGAACAGACCGGCGGTCTCGACGAAATGCTGAGCAAGATCGCCGACTTCTACGACGACGAGGTCGACGTGGCGGTGGGCAGCCTGCTGTCGCTCATGGAACCGATGATGATCCTTTTTCTCGGCGTTGTGGTGGGTGGAATGATCGTGGCGATGTACCTGCCGATCTTCGGGATGATGAACACGATCCAGTAGCAGGCGCTCATCCCCTGATCTGCGCGAGGACCCGTTTCGAGAGTTGCTGCCGTGCCTGGTCAATGTCCGTCCAGGCATCGGCCGGCAGCTTGCCACGGGAGAGCGACTGCACGGTGTACTGGTCGCCTGCCTTCACCCGGCCGAGCGCACTCCACGGAATCGGAACGGACACACCGGCGCGGGGTCGGGCTCGCATCGACCACGGCGCCACCGATGTGGACCCTCGGGTGTTGCGCAACCAATCAACAAACACCTTGCCGGTACGCTGAGCCTTTGAGGCCACCGAGACAAAGTGTGACGGGGCCTCGCTCGCCAGCCGTTCCGCCACGGCGCGCGCGAACTCACTGGTCTCGTCCCAGGTCGACCGCCGCGCCAGTGGAATCACCACGTGCAACCCTTTCCCGCCACTGGTCTTGAGCCAGCTCTCGAGTCCGGCGCTGGTGAGCAGCGTGCGAACTGCCCTCGCCGCATCGCGCATCTCGGACCACTCAACCCCTTCTCCCGGATCGAGGTCGAACGTGACGCGATCGGGCCGTTCCACATCGGCGGCGCGTGCGCCCCAGAGATGGATTTCCAGGATGCCCCACTGCACCAGCGTGACAAGGCCCGCCACATCGTGCACGACAACGTATCGCCTAACCTCGCCGGCACTCTGTCGAATTGGTACCGTGTCGAGCGTGTCGGGCACCTTTCCGGTCCAGTGCTTCTGAAAAAAACATTCGTCGGCGATTCCCTCGGGGCAGCGGACGAAGGTGAGCGGCCGACCAACTACGTGCGGCAGCATCAGCGGTGCGATGCGCTCTGTGAATTTTGCGGCATCGAGCTTGGTGAGGCCCTCATCGGGAAACACGATCCGAGCGGGGTTGCTGATCACTATGCCGCCGACCTCAGCCATCGTCTCCTCCACCGTTGATGTTGCCTCAGGCCGTTCGCGCTTCACCTGACGCGCTGGCTTGTCATCGCGCACTGCGATCAGCGACGGATGACGCAGCCGCGACTCGGTGGTCCACTCGGTGAACGCAACCTCCACCACCACTGTGGGCTCAACCCATTGCACACCTGCGGGGAGGCCGCCCGGAACTGGCGAGAGTGGTGACCGGTCCTGTTCCAACACGCCGAGCCGCTGCGCAAGCGAGCGCAACAGTGCGTCCGGCATTCCGGTGCCCACCCGCCCAGCGTAACGGATCCGGCCGCGCGGCTCGAGCACGCCCAGTAGCAACGCTCCGATCGCCACGCGGCTTCCCTTTGGTGGTGTGTAACCCACCACCACGAACTCCTGGCGCATGCCGCACTTGATCTTGAGCCAGCTCCGGCTCCGACCACTCACGTACGGCGCGTCGCGGCGCTTGCTGATCAACCCTTCAAGGCCGAGCCGGCAGGCGGCCTCAAGCAGCACATCAGCGTTGCCGGGAAGCTCGGCACTCATCTGCGGCTTCCGCTTGCCGCGCACCCGACGGATCAAGGCCGCAAGCATCGTTCGCCGTTCGGTCAACTGCCGTGTGCGGAGGTCCTCGCCATCAAGGTGGAGGAGATCGAACGCTACGTAGCTCAGTGCGTGGCCCGCTCCCGCCTCCAGGCTAGCCTGCAACATCTGGAACGAGGTGCGTCCGCCGCGCTCGAATGCGACGACTTCTCCGTCGATCACGGCGTTGACCGCCGGAATCCGCTCCAGTGCCTCCGCCACCTCGGCAAAACGTGCGGTCCAGTCGTTGCCGTTTCGGGTGATCAGCCGCACCTGTAGATCGGACTTGATTGCGATCAGCCGGTAGCCGTCGTACTTGATCTCGTGCAGCCAGTTGTCGCCGTCGGGAACGGTGTCCACGAGCGTCGCGAGCTGTGGCGCGACAAAGGCGGGAACCAACTCCCTGGTGGACCCACGTCGTGCCACCGTTAGGCCGACTTGCGCGAGCTGCGCTTGGGCGATGCGCGCTTCGCGGTCTTTCGCGACGCCGGCTTGCTGCCTCCACCCTGCTCGTCAATGCTTTTTCGCAGCGCCGCCATGAGGTCGAGCACCTTCGCCTCCTCGGGCTTGCCACGCATGGGTGCATCACCATCCTGCACCTCGCGATCCGCGCCTTTCTTCGCGCGCTTCTTGATCATCTCCATCAGGTCGTCACGATACTCATCGTTGTACTCACCGGGGGCCCACTTGGTCGCCATGCTCTCGATAAGCTGCTTCGCCATCTTCAGCTCCTCCGGTCGCACTGCCCGCCCCGGAGTGGGCAGCGTTTCCATGCCGACCTCCGCCCGGGTCTTGAGCTCGGCCTCATATCGGAGGAGCTGCACCACGAGGACGCCGTCGTGCGGAAACACCGTCGCCATGTACTGGCGGGTGTGAATCACGACCTGCGCGAGCGCCACCTGGCCGGTCTCTTCGAGGGCTTCGCGAAAGAGCACGTAGGGCTTCTCGCTCCCCTTGAGTGGTGCGATCACATAGGGCTTGGAGTGGTAGATGAGCGGGATCGCACCGGCATCGATAAAGCCCAGCACATCGACGGTCTGGGTCGACTTCGGGTTCGCCCCCTTGAGCTCCTCGGAGGTGAGGACGACATAACGGCCCTTGCTGACCTCGTAGCCACGCACGATGTCCTTCTGCTCGACCACCTTGCCGGTGCTCTTGTTGATCTTCTGGTAGCCGATCCGACCCATGTCACGCTGGTCGATCAAGTCGAGGTCGAGCCGCTCGGACTTTTCGGCGGTGTGCAGCTCGACTCCGATCGAGACCAGTCCGAAGCTGAGTGTTCCCTTCCAGATACCGCGTGCCATGCATTCCTCCAGTCATGGGAGGCCATCCTTCGGCCTCCGCCCTATAGCCGGGTCTGTGGAGGAGAGACGCCTTGGCAGCTCACAAGGTGCACGTGCATCCCTGGCGGCCTCAAGCGTCTTAAATGGTTGAGAAGGCAGAATCGTTTCAACCTTGTGATTGATGGGGCACCGTGATGCTACGCTATGGATTCGGATTTCTCGTCGTCGGCTTTGCTGCGGCGTTTTTCGGCTTTGCAGGGGTGGCCTCAGCGTCGCTGGGCGTCGCCCGAGTGCTGTTTCTGCTGTGTTTGGTCGGGTTCGTTGCCACGATGGCGTTCGTAGCGACCGAATCGGACCGCGTTTCGCACTGAACCCGGCTTGGCCCACAGGCAGAGCAGGTGAGGCCCGTGTCGGAGTGGTGGCTGTCATGGCCGTCCCGGGGCGGGCGCGCTAATCTTCGCCCATGAATGTTCCAGAAAACGCAACATTTTCCGACCTCGGCCTCGCCGAGGCCATCGTTGAGTCGTTGACGGCACTGGGCTACGAAGAGCCGACCCCGATTCAGCAGGCCGCAATCCCACCCCTTCTGGCGGGACGCGATATCCTCGGCCAGGCCGCGACGGGAACCGGGAAAACTGCCGCGTTTGCCTTGCCCCTGCTGCAACGGCTCTCTCCGGACCGCCCCGCTCCTTCGCAGCCCGCGATCCTCGTGTTGGTGCCAACTCGCGAACTTGCCATGCAGGTGGCTGAGGCGTTCCACAAGTACGGTCGCGCGATTGGGGCGATGGTCGTGCCGATCTACGGGGGCCAGGCGTTTGACCAGCAGATCCGTGCGCTCCGGCGCGGCGTCCACGTCGTCGTGGCAACGCCCGGACGTGCGCTCGACCACATGCGCCGAAAGACTCTCGATCTCAGTGGCCTTACGGCGGTGGTGCTGGATGAGGCGGATGAAATGCTCGACATGGGATTCGCCGAGGAGATCGACGCCATCCTGGAGGCCGTTCCGGCGACCCGACAGGCGGCGCTCTTCTCGGCGACGCTGCCGCCCCGGATCGCATCGATCGCGGAGCGACATCTCACCGATCCTGCACGGATCCAGATCGCTCGCGATCCCACCGCTGGAAAACTCCCGGCCGTTCGCCAGACAGCGTATGTAGTGCCGCGTGCCCACAAGGTCGCCGCCCTCGGGCGAATTCTCGACCTTGAGTCTCCGACCCTTGCGCTGATCTTCTGCCGCACCCGCACCGAGGTCGACGCGCTCGCCGAAACCTTGGCGTCCCGCGGTTATCGGGCAGAGGCGCTGCACGGCGGGATGACGCAGGATCAGCGCGACCGCGTGATGAAGAAGACCCGCAGCGGTGGCGTCGACCTGCTGGTCGCGACCGATGTGGCGGCCCGGGGTCTCGACATCGAGCAGATTAGTCACGTCGTCAACTTCAACGTTCCCGATTCGCCTGCGACCTACGTGCATCGGATCGGGCGCACCGGTCGCGCGGGCCGTGAGGGGGTGGCGATCACACTCGCCGAGCCGCGAGAACACCGGATGCTCCGCAACATCGAGCAGCTCACCCGCCGCAAGGTCGATGTCGCCCAGATTCCTACCGTGCTCGATGTGCGTGCACGCCGGTTGGAGATCACGCGCGCGACACTGCGGGAGACGATTTTGGCAGGTGACACCGACGGCTTTCGTGTCGTCGTGGAATCACTCGCCGACGAGTTCGACCTGATGGATATCGCCATGGCGTCGGTGCAACTCGCCCACAACGCACTGGCCGGCGACGATGATACCGATGGCGTCGAGATCCCTGTCGCGGGGGCGTCGGCCGAGCGGTCGAGCCCAGATCGTGAGCGTGCGCCGCGCGCCTCGAAGACCCGGGGGCGCACCGCCGGGATGACGAGGATCTACGTCGGCGCCGGGCGAAAGCAGAACCTGCGCCCGACCGACCTGGTGGGGGCGATCACCAACGAGGCACGGGTGGATGCACGGTCGATCGGCACCATCGAGATCTCCGAGCGATTCTCGCTGGTCGAGGTCCCGGACGATCTGGTTGACGGCGTGATTCGCGCGCTTCGGGCCGGCACGATCAAGGGGAAGAAGCTCACGGTGCGCCGGGACATGTCCACCAGTCGCTGACGGTCCCGCGGCACGGAACCCGCTGTAGATTTGATGATGCTCTGCACCCTCATCGCCCTCTGGTCGGTGGCTGCGGCGTCGCCTGACACGGCGGCGGTCGCGGCAGCGTTGCGGGCGTCTATCGATGCTCCACAGCTGGTGGGCGCTCGCTGGGCGGACTTCGGCGACATGCGGGAGGGTGTACGCGCGGCGTACGAGGCACGGGGGTGGACGCCGTTATGGCTCAACGGCCAGAAGCTTACCCCGGCGGCGGAGGCGGTCCTCTACGAACTCAAGACGGCACGCTACCGGGGGCTCGACCCTGCCGATTACGATGCCGAGCGGATTGGCGCCTTTACTGATTCGCTCCGCACCTGGGGTGACGCCGGCATCGCCCGGGCCGATGCGTGGTTGTCGGTTGCGGTGGCGCGATACGCGATGGCGCTCGACCGTGGCCGGATTGACCCCCGCACCCTGCACCCGTCATTGCGGTTGTCGCGCGAACCGTTCGATGCCCCGAAAATCCTCTCCGAAGTAGCTACGGCTCGCCAACCCGCGCAGGTGTTTCGCGCGCTGGAACCATCGTTTTACCAATATCGCCGGTTGCAGTCGGTGCTGGTGACCTACCGCATCCTGGCGCAGGATTCTGCTCGCCTGGTCCTCCCGGAGCTGCCTGATCGGTTGCGACCCGGGATGACGTACCGCGGTACGCCGCAGTTGCGGCGGCTCATGACGCTGGTAGGTGACCTGCGCGACCGGTCCCAGATCGAGCGCGCCGTCGAGGGCGACACGATCTACGATGATGCCCTGGTGCGCGCAGTGCGAAGCTTCCAGCGCCGCCATGGCTTCAGTCCCGATGGCGTGGTCGGCGATTCCACCAAATCCCGATTTGCCCGCACCTTTGGTGACAGGGTTCGGCAGATCGAGCTCTCGATGGAGCGCTGGCGCTGGTTGCCGCGCACGTTCGATGCGCCGCCACTGATCGTGAACATTCCGGCTTTCCGGCTGGATGCGTTGCACGGGAAGGAGGACCTCGAGTCGGAGACCCTCTCGATGGACGTGGTGGTGGGCACGGCCGTGAAGCACGACACACCGTTGCTTGCAGTCGAAATGGTGGCGTTGCAGTTCCAGCCACAGTGGAATGTCCCGCTGTCGATCATGCGCAACGAGATCCGGCCGAAGGCACTGAAGGACTCGACCTACCTCGAGCGCGAGAACTACGAGCTGTTGCGCGGAAACGTCGTCGTGCCGATCACCGATTCGGCGATTCGGGCAATCGGTGCCGGCGTCCGAGTACGGCAGCGCGCCGGCCCAAACAACGCGCTCGGCCGGGTGAAGTTCATCATGCCGAATCCCGAGGACATCTACCTGCACGATACCCCTTCCAGAGGGCACTTCTCGCGGGTGCGACGGGATTTCTCGCACGGCTGCATCAGGGTGTCGGATCCGGCGGCGTTGGCGGCGTTTCTGCTTCGCAATCACGCAGCGTGGAGCCGCGAGCGCGTCGATTCAGCGATGCGCGGGGACAGCACCATGTGGGTGTCGTTGCCGCAGAAAATTCCTGTCTTCCTGGTGTATCAGAGCGCCGAAGTGCGCGAATCGGGCGAGACATTTTTCCACCGCGACCTGTACGGTCACGACCGTTCGCTCGACCGCGCGCTGTTGAAGGGCTACCCTTACCGAGATCCAGCG
Organism: Gemmatimonadales bacterium; assembly: GCA_039915685.1. Lineage (GTDB taxonomy): Bacteria > Gemmatimonadota > Gemmatimonadetes > Gemmatimonadales > GWC2-71-9 > Palsa-1233. The sequence goes on from JBDSMU010000165.1 coordinate 24,877, forward strand.
CCGCGGAGCTGAGCGCACCTCACTCCTTCTTCCAGCCGCCGTATCCCGCCGTCAGGTCGATGACATCGGTGAATCCCATCCGTTCAAGCAGCGACGCCCCGATGGCACTACGTGTCCCGCCCTGGCAATGCACCGCGAGCGGCGTCGAGCGATGGAGCCCAGCCACCGACGACTCGAGCGTGCCGAGTGGGTGATGCTCCGCACCGGGAATGTGCCCGGCAGCATACTCGTTGGCTTCACGAATGTCGAGCACATGCCGTCCATTGGCCTGCATCTCTGCGGAGGTGTTGATGTCGCCGGGTTGCGCAGTCCTCACTGTTGGGCCGGTGATCACCGACGGTGGGGCATATCCGATCACGTTGTCGATCCCAATCGAGGCCAGCGCATCGCGTGCTTGGGTCGCGGCAGTAGCGTCGGCACCGATCAGGATTACCGTCGCGTCGCCCGGAACCAGCCACCCCGCCCAGGTGGTGAACGCCTTGATCAAGGGGATACCAAGCGTCCCTTCGAGGTGAGCGGCGGCGTGCTCATCCCTCGGCCGCACATCGAGGACGACGCTACCGTCGTCGAGGCCGCGCATCATCGCGTCGCGGTCAACTTCCGGCAGCGCGAGCCGCGCACCGAGCACTGGTGGTCCGTCGCGATTCACCTGCTTCATCCGCGCGAAATATGACGGCGGAGTCGGCTGGCCATCGAGCACTGTGGTCACGAATGCCGGTTCGATGTTGGCGCCGAACGCCCAGTTGGTGCGCCGCTCGTAGCCGAGCGTGCTCGTGGGCATGGCGCCGAGTGCCTTGCCGCAGGCAGAGCCCGCACCGTGGCCGGGCCAGATCTGGAGATGATCGGGTAGCGATTCGAGCCGCTTGAGTGAGTGGAAAAGCTGCGCCGCAGACGCCTCCTTGGTGCCTGCCACCTTTGCGGCCCGTTCTAGCAGGTCGGGGCGCCCGACATCGCCTACGAACACGAAATCGCCGCTCGCCATCGCAACCGGCTCCGCGCTGCGTGCCACGTCCGTGACGATGAACGCGAGGTGCTCGGGCGTGTGACCCGGCGTATGCCAGACATCGAGCCGCACGCCACCCATCACGATCACGTCCCGATCATGCAGCAGCTCCGCGCCGTCAGTGCCGGCGTAGGTGTACTGCCAGTCGGGTCCCCCTTCTCCGGAGAGCAGGAGTTGCGCACCGCTGGCGCGCGCCAGTTCGCGGGCGCCGCTCACGAAGTCGGCGTGAATGTGTGTCTCGGTGACCCGGGTGATTCGCAGCCCCTCGGCGCGTGCGGCATCAACGTACTCGCGGATGTCGCGTGCGGGATCAATCACGATCGCCTCACCCGTTCGTTGGCACCCGATGAGGTAGCTCGCCTGGGCCAGACGGTCGTCGTAAAAGCGGCGAATGAACATCACATGCTCCCGGGTCGATCGATCAACGTGTCAGGTCCTCCCAAAGCATGAACGTGCCCACAAGCACAAGCAGCAGCGCAAAGGCGCGGCTCAACGTGGCGGCCTTGATACGTGGCGCGAGCAGTGTGCCTACGAGCATGCCGACCAGTGCCGCGGCGGTGACCACCGCCGTCAGATGCAGGTGGAGATGCACCCTTCCAATGTATCCCGCACCTGCGGCTGCGGTATTGAGTGCGATTACCGCCAGCGACGTCGCCGTGGCCTCGGCCATTGCGATTCCCATGAAGCCCGTGAGTGCCGGAACGATGAGGAACCCGCCCCCAACGCCGACCAGTCCGGTAAGGGTGCCCACTACGATCGCGGCGGGGATCACCACCATCGGCCGTGGCACGGCGGCCGTCGCACCAGAGTCATTCGCGGTGCCGCGGCGTGACCGGAGCCACATCGCCGTTGCCGCGGCCAACATGGTGACTGCCAGGAGGATGGTGCGCGGTTGATCACCGACTCCGGCGCCGAGGCGTGCAGCGGCAAAGGCAGCGGTCATCGCGAACACGGCAAAGAGCGCGGCGATCCGTAGCCGGAGGTGACCCTGACGCCACCGCGCGAACGCGCCAACCGCGGCCGCGATCCCGACGACGGGAAGCGACATCGGCACCGCCATCGTGATCGGCATGGCGAACAGATGCACCAGCACTGGAACGGCGAGGATCGAACCACCGCCGCCCAGCAATCCGAGTGAAAGCCCGACGCCGACAAATGCGAGGATGCCCCAGACGCTCATCAGTCGTCCTCCCCCAGCGCCTGCTCGACGAGGCACGCGAGGCGCACGCTGGCGCGCAACAACTGATCCTCGATCACCGGTGCGGCCCAGATCCGGTACGCGGTATCAAGTGTCAGGGTCGGTGCAAGGAGTCCATACACCACGTCGCGGGCTCGATCGTGCGACTCCATCGCCCAATCGGTAACGGTGCCGGCGCGAAGCTGTGCCAGGTCTCCGCGCCGTTCGATGCGGTGCACCAACATCTGAACCAGCTCTTCTTCGCGACGCCGCATCACGTTGAGCAGGCCCGAGTCCCACGCGGCGTGGAGGTTGGTCTGGCGTCCCCCGAGGTCGACCCGGAGATCGTTGCCTCCCCGGTCGCCACGATCGCCTGCATGCAGTGGTGCGTGCAGGTCGCCCACCAGGTGTATCACCCACCGGAGGGCCTCGGCGCGATCTGCCCGGATGGCCGACCGGTCGGCGAGGATCTTCTGCTGGGTTTCCAGCGTACCGATTACGCACCCGGCCTTCGGACAGAAGTCGGGGCGATACCGTGACTCCCAAATGGGGATGTTCACGTAGTGCCATGGTCCGGTGGCGGGCCGCTGTTCGCGGATCTGGTCGGCCCAGGTGCTGACCTCGGCGAGCGACTGGCCGCCGAGGAGCTTTCGGGCGGCGCGGCGGGCGTGACCACTGAGCTGGAGTTCGGCGGTCCGGGCGACTGTCCGGTGGCCCAGTTCTCCCCAGCGCGCCGCGCTGGGGCTGGCGCCGGAGGGCGGACCAGCGGCGAAGGCGATGGCGAGCGCCAATGTGCCGAGCAGGGTCACGAGTCGGTTCCGGTTGAGGCATGTGCCCGGGGCACCAGCAGATTGTAAACGGTCGGGTCGTGCAATGTGGGATGCGTGACGCAGACCTGAACACTTTTGAACAAGGGGATGTTGTGCGCAATATCGCGATCGCATTGCTCGTGGCTGTGGCGGCCCCGCTGGCTGCTCAGCAACAGGACGGCAGCCGCCTGACCAACGAGGGCGTGGTTCGCGCCGGATCGACGGTTGATTCGGTGTTCCTTGAGCGCACTCACATGGTCGACACGGTGAATGTCGGCGATTTCACCGCGTACCTGCTCGCCCGCCTGGGCGTCCCGCCGTTCGCGGACTCCCTGGCCTTCCGGGTGTCGTCCGACACCTCCCGTTTTCGGATCAGCGGTCGGCTCATGGATTTCCCGGCTGAAACCCGCGCCGAACTCGGCGTGGTGTTCTCATTCATCGACTCGCTGGCGCCGATCGTTGCGGAAATCTCGATGCCGCAGCGGTCGAACGGCCTGATGCGCTTCCGCCTTGAGCGCGTGAGCGTCAATGGATTCGGTATCCCGACGTTCCTGCTCAACCCGGCGCTGATCGAATGGGAGCGTCGCTACCCGGTGCTCAGCTCGGGCGGGCGCGAGTTCCTTGTCGCGATGCCGCCCGAGGCGGTTGCAACGATGCTGAGCGACGGCATCGAGCTCCGGATGCCGCCGCCTGAACGCCGCAAGCCGGTGGCGGCAGGCAAGTAATCCTGGCGGGGTAGCCGCCGCCTCGCTCCGGGGGCGGCTACCATTCGGTCGATGCATGACCCCTGGGCTGCGCTCCGGATACCCGACTTCCGTCGCTACATCGTGGCGCACTTCACGGTCACACTTGGCATCCAGATCCAGGGCGTCGTGGTCGCGTGGCAGATGTACCTCGACACCCGCGACCCGCTTGCCCTGGGCCTGATAGGACTCGCCGAAGCACTCCCCAACATTGCAGCGGCACTGGTAGCTGGCCACGTTGCCGACCGAATGGAACGCCGCCGGCTCGCTATGATCGCCACGGTGGCACTCCTCGGGTGCTCGCTGGCGCTGGCGTGGCTCGGCGGGTTGGAGGGCGACGCAGCACGCATCCGGATTGTCGGGGCCTACGTCGTGATCGGGATCAGCGGCGTGGCGAGAGCGTTCCTGCAGCCCGCCCGCACCGCGCTGGTGGCCGCGATGGTACCGCGTGCGTTGCAGCCCAACGCCGTCACTTGGCGGAGCACCGCCTGGCAACTCGGCGCTGTTGTGGGGCCCGCACTCGGCGGCCTGCTCAACGCGCTCGTCGGCGCACGCAACAGTTATCTGGTCGATGCGGCGCTGGTCACAACCTCGCTGCTGGCACTTACCACGATCACCTTCCGCGCGGTCCCGATTGCGGCGCCAACCGGCGAGTCGACGATGGCTGCGCTCACGGCGGGGGTCCGCTACCTCCGCCGTCAGAGGCTGTTGCTCGGCACGATGACCCTCGACCTCTTCTCAGTGTTGTTTGGCGGGGCCATTGCGCTGCTGCCGATCTTTGCCGCCGACATCCTGCACGTCGGCGCGTGGGGCCTTGGACTGCTGCGCGCGGCTCCCGCGCTGGGCGCTGTGCTCATGGCAGTGTGGCTGTCGTGGCGGCCGCCGATGCAGCGTGCTGGCCGGTCGATGCTGATGGCGGTAGCCGCGTTCGGGGCGTTCACCATCGTGTTCGGCCTCTCCCGCTCGCTCTGGCTCTCGATGGCAGCGCTCGCGGCATCCGGGGCGGTCGAC
>JBDSMU010000194.1:0-5615 GCA_039915685.1 Gemmatimonadales bacterium
ATGGCATCTACCTGGTGCCCGCACTGGGCGGTGCGCCCCGGTTGGTGACCCGCGTGCCGGAGCAATCAGCGGTCACTCAAGGGCTGGCCTATGCAGCGGCCCCACTGACCGGGCTCTCCTGGGCACCAGACGGCACGCGGCTGGCATTTGCCACGGATGGCGGCAGCCTGTATGTCGTGGACCTCGGCACCAAGGTGGTCACCGAGCTCGATGTGCCGGGTGAAGCGCACTCGCCGGCGTGGTCACCGGATGGCTCAGAGATCGCCTTCGTCTCGGGAAACTCACCGTTCGTCTTCGGGATGGTCTACTTCGCGAACGTCGGGACGTCGTCGCTCTGGGTCGTCCCGATTGATGGCGGTCCGCCCCGTGCCGTCACCGACAACACCGCCTCGAATGGCAGCCCGCAGTGGCTCCCGGGCGGGAAGATGTTGTATTTCGTGTCGGATCGTGGTGGGAGCCGCGATGTCTACCGCATGTCACTCAACGGATCCAGCGAGCCCGTGCGCCTGACGACGGGTCTCGCTGCCCAGACCATCACGCTCTCTCCAGACGGTAGGCACCTTGCCTACAATCGTCTGAGTTCCTCCACCAACATCGCATCCCTGCCCGTTCCGACCTCGGCATCGATGTCCGCTGGGGCGATTCGAGACGTGACGACGGGGCGGCAAACCATCGAGCAAGTGGATGTGTCTCGTGATGGTCGCTGGCTGGTCTTCGATTCGGACCGCAGTGGGAACCCCGATCTGTACAAGTTGGCTGTGTCAGGTGGGGAGGCGATCCAGTTGACCACCGGCCCCGATGCCGACTTCAGCCCGTTGTGGTCGGCCGACGGGTTGCAGATCGCCTTTCATCGGCTCCATGCTGGGAGGCGCACCCTCCATACCATCCGCGTGGATGGCACCGGGCTGACGGCTCGGCCCAGCGGAGCAGGCGGTGCGCTCGATCCCAGCTGGCGACCGGATGGCATGGCGCTCGTGGCGGAGTCCCGAGATCCGGCAGCCGTCACGGATAATTTCCTCGTGATATCACTGGATTTGTTGGACACGGTGCCGCGCCGGCTGAAGGTGATCTGGGACTTTGCCGATTGGTCGCCCCTCGGCGACGTGATCGCGTTTCATGCCGTGGACGGGATTCGAATCGTCGCGCCGGAGGGTGGCGAGTCGCAGCTCCTGGTCTCGAATGCCGAGGATGGCGCCGACGCCTTCTACACGGCCTGGTCCCCGGACGGCAGGACACTCTACTACCTCGCCCGTGGCGGTGACGGTTGGATGATCCGCGCCATGCCGCGGGCGGGCGGCAAGAGCCGAGTCATCGCACGTTTCACCGACCCTTCGCGGCAGCCCCTCGGCTACGGCTTTTCGACGGACGGCCGCATGTTCTACCTGACCATCGGATCCCATGAATCGGATGTCTGGGTTCTTGAGCTCACGCCACGATGACCACCGAACCCTTCTCCATGGGATCAACCGTGCGCCCTTCATTCCTCGATGCACGATGGATGTTGTTCATCGTCCTGATGATCGCGGCGTGTTCCGATGCCGCGCCGGATCGTGATTCCGACAGCGCGGCGTTTGCAGCAAACAATGCCGACTTGATTGCACGCCCTGCGGCGATCGATGCCGCGACACTACGCGACTCAGCGCAGGCTACACTCGCCACCCTGCTCGACGATCCGGCGAACGCCACATTCGACAGCGTTGTAGTTGTCCAACCGCCACCAACCGACGGGCGGGCCACCGCGCCAGCGGTATGTGGACGGGTCAACGGCAAGCCCGGTATCGGTGGTCGCTCGACACCGACCAGGTTCGTATACCAAGGCCGCTGGACGGTGTTCGTCGAGGAAGCGGGCAACCAGACGGAGTTTGCTGCGGTGTGGGCAAGGATGTGTGACGCCGACGGTGGGACTTTGGTTCTGGAAGGGTGATTCGGAACGGCGATGTATGGGCCGCTCTCCTCTGGATATCCCCCTCGCCCGCGCGTAACTTCAACGTTCCTCCCCATCGTCAGGCCAATTCATGTTCACTCGATCACCCAAACGTGACGTCTACGACGTTGTCATCGTCGGCTCCGGCGCCGGCGGCGGCATGGCCGCCTACGAACTAACCCGCGCCGGTGCCCGCGTGCTGCTGCTCGAAGCGGGCGGCGACTGGGACAACGCCACCGATTCCAGCATGCTCACCAATCCGTGGGAAACCGATCGCCGCGGTGCCAGCACGCCCGACCGGCCGTTCGGCGAGCACGATGCCTGCATCGGTGGCTGGAACATCCCCGGTGAGCCGTTCACCACCGCACCCGGCACACGGTTTTCATGGTGGCGCGGCCGCATGCTCGGCGGCCGCACCAACCACTGGGGTCGCATCTCGCTCCGCTTCGGCCCCGACGATTTCCAGCGGCGCAACGTCGACGGACTCGGCGACAACTGGCCGTTCACCTACGACGAGATCAAGCCCTACTACGACGACGTCGACAAGCTGGTCGGGATCTTCGGCAGCAACGAAGGACTCCGCAATCATCCGGACGGCCACTTCCTGCCGGCACCGCAACCACGGTGCTGGGAAAGCCTCGTCAAGAAGGCTGCCGACAAGCACGCGGTCACCTGCATCCCGTCACGCCTGTCGATCCTCACCCGCCCCACCAACGGCCGCCCCGCGTGCCACTACTGCGGGCAATGCAACCGCGGGTGTGCCACCAACTCGAACTTCTCGTCGCCCAACGTCCTGATTCATCCCGCGCTGCAAACGGGTCGGCTCACCGTCAAGACGGGTGCGATGGCGCGTGAAGTAACCGTTGGCCGAAACGGACTCGCCGACGGCGTGCTCTACATCGACAAGGCAACCGGCAAGGAGGAGAAGGCGGAAGGTCGCGTGGTCGTCCTCGCCGCGAGTGCCTGCGAATCCGCACGCATCATGCTCAACTCGAAGTCGTCGGCATTCCCGCAGGGGATCGGCAACTCGAGCGGCATCGTCGGCAAGTATCTCACCGACACTACCGGCACAGATGTCGGCGGATTCGTCCCGGCACTAATGGATCAGCCACGCCACAACTGCGACGGCGTGGGCGGCGCGCATCTTTACATGCCTTGGTGGGTCGACAACAAGAAGCTCGATTTCCCGCGCGGCTACCACATCGAGATCTGGGGCGGAATGGGGATGCCCGGCTACGGCTTCATGGGCGGTATCCACAACTATCCGCCCGGTGGTGGCTACGGGGCGTCGCTCAAGAATGACTACCGCAAGTACTGGGGTGCCACCATCGGCTTCTCGGGTCGTGGCGAGATGATCCCGAACGAGGATTCCTTCTGTGAGCTTGACTCGCGAGTGGTCGACCAGTGGGGAATCCCGGTGCTGCGTTTCTCCTGGAAGTGGAGTGATCACGAGCTCAACCAGGTGAAGCACATGCAGGAAACCTTCCGCACGCTGCTCGCCGAAATGGGCGCTGAGGTGCGGTCGACAATGCCGACAAAGGAACAGGGATACGGGATCGCCACCGGAGGTTCGATCATCCACGAACTCGGAACCGTCCGGATGGGCAACGACCCGAAAACCAGCGCGCTCAACAGTCAATGCGCGGCGTGGGATTGCCGCAATCTCTTTGTGGCCGACGGTGGACCGTTTGTGAGCCAGGCGGACAAGAACCCGACGTGGACGATTCTCGCGCTCTCGATGCGCACCAGCCGGCACATCGCCGCCCAGCGGAAGGCAGGGAAGCTGTGAGCAATCACGACACCGACCAGCCACCGGTTCCCGCTGCGGGCAGCGGCGGCACCATGAACCGCCGCGAGCTCCTTGCTGCGATGGCCGCCACGGCGGGCGCGTTTGCGCTGCCGACGCAGGCGCGCGCCGCCGAGGTAAGTCGCGACGTCGCCATCGCCCACGCCACCCGACGCCGGACCCGCGGTCGCTATGACCCCAAGGTGTACACCGAGCACGAGTGGAAGACCGTTCAGATTCTGGTCGACTACATCATCCCGAAGGACGAACGCAGCGGATCCGCGACCGACGCCGCTGTGCCCGAGTTCATGGACACCTTTCTCGACCTCGAGCCCGGGATGCGCGTGGCACACCGCGGTGGGCTTGCCTGGCTCGATCACGAGATGCGTCGGCGAACTTCCAAAGATTTCGTTACCGCATCTGACGCCGAGCGGCGCGCGTTGCTCGACGAGATCGCGTTCCCCAAGACAGCCAGGCCCGAGTACTCGCACGGCGTGGCGTGGTTCAATTCATTCCGCGACTTCACCGCATCAGGGTTCTTCACCAGTGAGATTGGCGTGAACGACCTCGGTTACCAAGGCAATACACCAGTGGCCGAGTGGACCGGCTGCCCCGACGAGGCATACCGCCGCCTGGGGACGACCAAATGAAGATGCCCAAGCGACTTGGTGTCGGCTTCATCGGTTCCGGATTCAACACCCGCTTTCACATTCAGGCGTGGCAGGCAGTGCGCGACGCCGATGTCCGCGGTGTATGGAGCCCCAATGCCAATAACGCAGGCTCGGCGGCAAAGCTCGCCAACGATCTTGGCGTGGGGCCGGCAAAGGCATTCAAGAGCATCACCGAGATGGTGGCCGACCCCGATATCCACGCGATCTGGCTCTGCGGCCCGAATCAATCCCGGATCGAAAATGTAGAGGAGATCTGCGAAGCAGTACGGAGCGGGAAGGGCGAGCTACTTGGTATCGCGTGCGAGAAGCCGCTGGCGCGGGGCGTTGCAGAAGCGAAACAAGTGCTCAAGTTGGTCGAGAAAGCGGGAATCCGGCACGGTTATCTCGAGAATCAGCTGTTCTCGCCCGGCATCACGCGCGGCCGCGACCTGATCTGGGCACGGGGTGCGAAGACCACCGGCAGGCCGTATCTGGCCCGCGCCGCCGAGGAACATTCGGGTCCGCACAACGCGTGGTTCTGGCAGGGCGACAAGCAGGGCGGTGGCGTGCTCAACGACATGATGTGCCACTCGGTCGAGGTGGTGCGATTCCTCCTCACCGAACCCGGCAAGCCGCGGGCGACGCTCAGGCCGGTGTCGATCAACGGCCGAATCGCGTCCCTCAAATGGACCCGTCCGAAGTACGCCAAGCAGTTGAAGCAGCGGTACGGCAAGGATGTCGACTACACCAAGCGTCCCAGTGAGGATTTTGCATCGGTCACGATCACCTACGAAACACCCGAGGGACTCACCGTGATTGGCGAGGCGTCGACATCATGGAGCTTCGTCGGCGCCGGGCTCCGGCTCAGCGGCGAACTGCTCGGCCCCGAATATTCGATGGCGTGGAACACGCTCAACAGCGAGCTCTCCTGCTTCTTCTCGCGCGAGGTCATGGGCGCGGCAGGCGAAGACCTGGTCGAGAAGCAGAACGCCGAGATGGGGTTGATGCCGGTGGTGCCCGACGAGGCGTCTGCGTATGGGTATGTTCATGAGAATCGGCACTTCGTGAATGTGTTCCTCGGTCGCGAGGAACCGCTGCTCACGTTTCATGATGGTGTTGAGGTGATGCAGGTCCTGATGACGGCGTACATGAGTGCCGAGCAGGAGAAGACGTTGGCTTTTCCGCCGCGCGGGCTCGATGGGTTTTTGCCGGAAGTGGCGCGTGGGGTGTGGAAGCCGTGAAAGGATGACCGATG
>JBDSMU010000209.1:0-16531 GCA_039915685.1 Gemmatimonadales bacterium
AAGCCGGCCCGGTAGATGTCGGCGTCGGGAGCCGGGGGATCGATCTTGGCGATTCGCGCGATGAGGTCCGCAATTTGAGCGGCTTCGCTCATGATCCGTCCGTCGTCGTGGGTGGTGCCGGTATCACGCTTCCGATACGGCGGGCCGGGTTACCGGCAACAAGGGAAAAGGGCGGAACGTCGTTCATCACAACAGCCCCGCTCGATACGACGCTACCACGGCCGATGGTAACCCCAGCATGGACCATTGCATCAGAGCCGATCCAGACGTTGTCCTCGATCACGATGGGGCGAACGGCAGCGCGGGGCGGCGGCTCGCCGCGCCGCCGCGCCTCAGGTTCCACTGGGTGGCCCGGCGAATCCCGGATCTGGACTCCTGAAGCGATGCGGCAGTCACTGCCGATAGTCACCGCCTCACCCACAATGATCGCACAGGCGTGTCCGATACCCGTGCGATCACCGATTCGTAGAGTGGGTTCATCCACAAATCGTGCTGCGAACGAGAAGCTGATCTTGCCGTCAAGGAGAACGTCGTCGCCGACGATGATACGGCCGCGACCCATTACCCAATGAACAAATATTCCGGTCCGCACTCGCTTGCCGACCACAGTACAGTATGACTTGAATATTGGTTCCGCAATCAAGGTACGGCGGAACGCGTGGATGACGCCTCGTGCGGTGGTGTAGACCAGTCGGTATGGTACGGTCACAGCTCGCGGCGATGGGAGTGTCAAGCTGCGACCGGCGCGCCGAAGCGCTCGCATCCGAGCAATCCACGGATTCTGGCTGGTGGCCAACGACCGGCGGTACGACGAGACAGACAGCGCTTACTCCTCCGATGAGCTTAAAAACTTGAAGCCTGGAATACGTCCAATGTCAGACTGCAAACGCAAGCAAAACGTGTTCCAATTCCGCGGTTTCATGAGGCGTCGATAGCAACTCCGCGAGGGTTGGCACCTTGGGCCGGTGCGTCGCTCAGCTGGGGCGCCCATCAGTTCCCAACCCGAAGCGCCGCCCAGTTCCGCTTCCCCTTCCTCAGCAACACCACACTCCCCGCTAGCAGGTCGCTGGTCGCAACCACAGCACTTGGCTCGACCGTCACCCCATTGACGGAAAATCCGCCCCCATCAAGCCCCCGGCGTGCGTCTCCCTTCGACGCCGCGAGACCGGTCAAGACCAGTGCGTCGACAATAGGGATCCCAGCTTCAAGCGATCCCGACGGCACCGTCACCGCCGGTACCTCCGCAACCATCATCGAGACAACGCCCTCGTCCGCGCCCCGGAGGTCGCCCCCACCGAAGAGGATCTCCGCCGCCGCGCGCACCCGTCCCACCGCATCGGCGCCATGAACCCGGCCGGTGACGTCATCTGCCAGCCGGCGCTGGGCGGCGCGCTGACCCGGGTCGGCCTCGTGCTCCGCCATGACCCTATCGATCTCGTCGAGATCGAGAAAGGTGAAGAACGCCAACAGCCGGCGCACATCGGCATCGTCTGCGTGCAGCCAGAACTGATGGAAGGCGTACGGCGACGTGCGGTCTGGGTCGAGCCAGATATTTCCCTGCTCGCTCTTCCCGAACTTGGTGCCGCGCGCCGTGGTGAGTAGCGGCACCACCAGGCCGTGCAGCTTCCGTCCGTCACGCCGCGCGGCGAGCTCGATCCCGGCGGTGATGTTGCCCCACTGATCGCTCCCGCCCATCTGGAGCACGCAATCATCGGTCTCTGCGAGGTGCGCAAAATCGTACGCCTGCACCAGCATGTAGGTGAACTCGGTGAACGAGATGCCGGTCTCGAGGCGCGACTTCACGCTGTCCTTCTGGAGCATGTAGCTCACCGTGAAATGCTTCCCTGCGTCACGAAGGAAGTCGAAGAGCCCCAGTGGTGTCAGCCACGCGGCGTTGTCGCGCAAGAGTGCGCCGTTGTCGGAAGGGTTGAAGTCGAAGAAGCGCCCGAGCTGTGCCTGTAGCGCGGCCGTGTTCGCCTGCACCACAACCGGATCAAGCATCGGGCGCTCGTCGCGCTTGCCCGACGGATCGCCCACCAGCCCTGTGCCGCCGCCAACGAGAACGATCGGCCGACCGCCGAGCCGCTGCAGCCACGCGAGCGCCATCACAGGGATGAGGTTCCCGACATGCAACGAGGCAGCGGTGGGATCGAACCCCACATATCCCGCGATCGGCCCCTCCGCGAGGCGGGACCGAAGGCCAGGCGTGGCGTCGTGCACCATACCCCGCGCGGTAAGGACTTCCAGAAGGCCGTTCATGGGGGCGCAAGATGCCGCTGGCACGCGGGGGCGTGCAAGGTGAGCCGGCCCACGATAGCTTCCCCGACATGAATAGCACCGCAGCACGGATCCGTCGCTGGTGGAAGAGGGCACCGACTCGCCGAAGGGTGGGATACTTCTTCGCCGGGTCGTTCGTCGTCTCGCTGAGCATCATCTTGGCCGCCTGGTACACCGCCTGCGCGGGGTCCGCCTGTCCGGCGATCAGCAGGCTCAATGAGTTCGACCCCATCCAGGCGTCCAAGGTGTACGCCGCCGACGGTCGCCGCATCACCGACTATGGTACCGAGCGCCGCACGGTCAAGACCCTCCTCGAGATGTCACCGGCCATCCCGGCCGCTTTTTTGGCGGTCGAGGACAAGCGCTTCTACGAGCACCACGGTGTCGACTGGATTCGTTTTTTTGGCGCGATCAAGAACAACATCCTCAGCGGAGGGATGAACGAGGGCTTTTCGACCATCACCATGCAGCTCGCGGGCAACCTCTTCCCCGGCGAGATCGACCGTCGTCGCCGTGGCATTGGCGGCATCCCCCGCAAGATTCGCGAGGCGCGCTTTGCCACCGAAATCGAGAAGCGCTACTCGAAGGACCGCATCCTCGAGCTCTACCTCAACCAGATCTCCCTCGGCAGTCGCGCGTTCGGCGTGGAAGAGGCGTCGCAACGCTACTTCGGCAAGTCGTCCGAGCAGGTCAACGTGGCTGAGGCCGCGATGTTGGCCGCACTCCCCAAGGCCCCCGAGCGGTACAACCCGCGCAAGAGCCCACGTGCCGCCGTGACCCGCCGGAATGTGGTGATCGACCTGTTGCACGACGATGGAGCACTGACCGCCGAGGAAGCTGACACCTGGAAGGCATACCCACTCACTCTCTCGGCGCGGCCCGACAACAGCACGCTGGGGGAGTATTTCGTCGAGTACGTCCGAATCCAGTTGGGGAAGCGCTTCGGCGGCGATCTCTACAGCAAGGGCCTGCGGATCTACACCACGCTCGACCTCGACGCGCAGGCGGCTGCCGAACGCGCGATGGAGGAACAGCTCCAGCGAATCGAGCGCGACGAGTACGGCAAGTTTCCCCACAAGAGCTACGCCGACTACCTCGAGAGTGGCCAGCGCGGGGTTGAGGGCACCGGCAACCGCTCGCCATATCTGCAGGGCGCTGCAGTCGTGATGGAGGCCACGACAGGGAACATCATCGCGATGGTGGGTGGTCGCGATTTCGGCGACTCGAAGTACAACCGCGCGGTGCAGGCGGAGCGTCAACCCGGATCGACCTTCAAGCCGATTGTCTATGCCGCCGCACTCGAACAGGGCATGACGCTTGGCGATTACGAGGTCGACTCCCCCGTCTCGATCCCCATCTCCGGGCAGCCCAACTGGGAACCCGGCAACTACAGTGGACGCTTCAGCGGCGCCACGATGACGATGCGCGAGGCAATCTGGCAGTCCACCAATAGCGTTGCGGTGCGGGTCGGACTCCGTGCGGGTGTCAGCAACATCGTCCAGATGGCGCGGCGCTTCGGGATCACCACCCCGTTGCCGCGCGTGCCAGCGATCACGCTGGGTGCAGCCTCGGTGCACCCGCTCGAACTGATCGCCGGCTACTCCACGTTCGCCAACCTCGGAACCCGCGTCGTTCCGAATGCAATCCTGCGGGTCGAGGACAGCGACGGGCACATCCTCTGGGAACCGGAAGTGGAAAAGGTGCAGGTGTTGAGCGACGCGGTGGCGTGGTCGCTCAATTCCGCGCTGCGGGGGGTGGTCACCAACGGGACCGCGTCGTCATCGGTGTACCGTGCCGGATTCCAGATCCCCTCCGGCGGCAAGACCGGCACGACCAACGATTACCGCGACGTCTGGTATGTCGGCTTCACGTCGGACCTCGTCGCGGGTGTCTGGATCGGTTTCGACCGCCCCGAGAAGATCATGCCCAACGCCCAGGGAGGTAAACTTGCCGCACCGGCGTTCACGACGATGATGCTTGAGATCTACCAGCGGCGGAAGGCACCGCCGGCGTGGCCCGAGCCGGAGCAGGTGATGGTGCCCGTGGAGATCGATCGCACCACCGGGTTCAAGGCGACCCCGTTCTGCCCGGAAGATGTGCGGGAGACGAGGTACTTCGCCCCCGGTTCCGAGCCGAAGGAGTTCTGCCCGTTGCACTCGCCGTTCAGGCCGGGCGGAGAGCCCTGACGCTGCGACGGCTCTCCGCTCCGTGGTTGCTTCCTGTATCTGGGCCGGCGGTCGCCAACGGCGCGGTGTTGATCGATGACGCTGGCCGGATCATCGCTGCCGGCAGCGATACCGAAGTGCCGTCTCCATCGGACTGTGAGTCGATTGCGTATCCGGGGTGTGCGCTCATCCCGGGACTTGTCAACACCCACACCCATCTTGAACTCACCGGCCTCTCCGGTGCAGTGGACGACGACGACTTCGCCGGGTGGATCCGCCACCTCATGGCGGTGAAATCGGAGCGGAGCGAGGAGGCATTCTTCGATGCCGCCTCGCGCGGCATTGAGAGCTGTTGGAGACAGGGCGTCACTACGATTTGCGACACCGGGAGCACTGGCCAGGTGATCGCCGCGCTCGCCGCGCTGGGTGCCAGCGGCGTGGCTCACCACGAGGTGTTCGGCATGCATCCCGACGAGTGCGCACCGGCCATGCGCGCGTTCGGGCTGGATCTCAACCGCCTCGCCCATTACGCCACCGGCCGCGTCGGGCTGGGCGTTTCTCCTCACGCTCCCTACACCGTGAGTGGCGCACTCTACCGAGCCAGTGCCGAGCTCGCGCGGGCCCACGGGGTGCCGATCGCGGTTCACGTCGCAGAACCAGTTGATGAGGTGAGTCTCCTTCGCGATTTCACCGGCGCGTTCGCCGACATGTGGCGCGCTCGCGGCGTGGCGCGGCCGTCGGCGGGGCCGGTTTCGCCGGTGGCTTGGCTGGACGCCCACGGGGTGCTCGGCCCTGACACTCTCTGCATCCACGCCATACAGGTTGATGATCGAGATGTCGACATGCTGGTTCGGAAACAGTGCGCCATCGCCCACTGCCCGCGCTCGAACACGCGGCACCATGGCTCCCGCGCACCGGTCGGCCTGTTCGTGGAGCGAGGGTTGCGAGTCGGCCTCGGCACCGACTCGGAGGTGAGTGTGGCTCCGATCGACCTGTTGGCCGAGGCTCGCGAGGCGCGGCGCATCACCCGCTGGACAGCAAGCCAAACGCTGCGTGTCCTCACGCTGGGTGGCGCCGAGGCCATGGGACTTGGTCGTGAAGTGGGCGCGCTTGCACCCGGGTACTGGGGGGATGTGGTGGCAATGGAGGTGCGCGACGCACCCGATCCGACCGAAGCGGTGCTGCAATGCGGCCCCGACGCGGTCCGCGCAACCTGGCTAGGCGGACGCCGGCCCCTTGTTTCGCAGGCGGCGCCATGATAATCATGGATGTCCTCTCCCGGAGCGGTGGGTGCGCTGTCTTGCCCTCAATGCATCATTCGAACCCCTCACGATGGTTCCCACCCGGCGGGCGCTGCGGCTCGTCATCGAGGGGAAGGCCGAGATCGTCGAGGCCGACGGGAACGAGGTGATACGAAGTGTGCGATTGCGAATGCCGAGACCGGCAATCATTCGGCTCGTTCGGTTCGTGCACGTTCCCCGCCGCTTCCGCCGCCAGGTCACCAACACATTTCTGTTTGCCCGGGATGGCTACCGCTGCCAGTATTGCGCGCGCACTCCGGCGGTGTTCCGCACCCGTGAATGCCTCACGCGCGACCATGTTGTTCCGCAGTCGCGAGGCGGAACGAACGCGTGGGACAACGTGGTAACGGCCTGCTCGTCGTGCAACACCCGCAAGGGCAACCACCTCCCATCGGAATGCGGCATGCATCCGCTGCACGCGCCGACCGAGCCGCATTTTGTCCACCTGTCATGGGCCATACGCAGGCTCACTCCCAACCAGATGAAGTACATCCGCCTTTTCTATGGCGAGGATGCACTTGAGGCAATCCGCAGCCGCTGAGCGCGTGCGCGCGAGGTGGCGATCAGTTGCGGCGTCGCATCCGGAATACCGGTGATTCCTGTGCCAACTTCGCGGATGGCAGGCTGAGGGCAACGAGAAGACGGGCGATCTGCGCGCCGATGCCACTCGCCGGTTCGGCGCCACCCGGCAGGCGTTCGAGGCGATCAAAGTCCGCCGACGTGAGTGTCGTGACATCGAGCCGAACAGCGTAGTACCATTCGCCGTCCCTCGTGGGCGCGACCCCCCTCACTTCCTGCTGGCGCTCGTAGTGGAACCGCAGTTCCTCGAAAGACGAGAACGCCGTGTCGGTGACGCGTCGCCCCCCCACCGTTTCGGTGAACCGGTACTGCTCGAGCAGCGGTTCCCGGCGAATCACGACGTCCCATTCGTTGACTGGTCCCGGGGTGTCGAACCCTGCCCGGGAACGCCAGAGCTGCAGACGCCAGTGCAGCCGGATCGGATAGGACTTTGCGACGAGCGCGTCGCGCCACCGGTCTTCGTCAAAAAGATTATATAGCCGGATCAGGGGCGTGCGACGATCCGGATGGGTCTGCATTTCGAGGCGCAGCGATTGCGCCGACGCCAAGGTCGGCACGCCGCAAAGCACGGCGAAGAGAAGGAGAAGCCGTCGCGCCACGGGGATCAGAAGCGGCGACGAAGCCGTACGGAGAGTTGGAGCGCGTCGTCATCGGTGACCGACTTCGCGAGGTAAACCCCGAAGAGCTGACCCTCGATGCCGACACCGACGTCGGCGAGCCATTCGTCGAATGCCTGGATGCGGCTCGACGGAACCCGACCCGCGCCCGAACCAGCGACCCAGCCCGTTCCGGCATCGGCGAGAACGATCAGGTCGGCCTGCTCGAGTCCGAGCGAAAAGCCGGCGAGGCGAGTGTTGATGCCGACGTCGATCGTCCGGCGCAACTCAACCTGTGCGAGGAGCTGTCGGTCGCAGAGCGCTGTCGCTGCCGGATCGGGCCGACGCCGACGATCGCAGGTTACCTCGCGGAATCCGTAGCCCGATAACGGGTCCGCGCCGCCCATCGACCTGCGTCGCTGGACAGTGAGCGGGTCACCTCCCACCCAGCCGGCACCAGCAAACCGCACGTGCACGGCTTGGCGTGGGTCGAGGCGAAGGTATCGCCGCACGTCGAACTCGATGTCAGTCGAGCCGTAGCCGCTGGTTGGCATGTCATCACGCACCAGGCTCGGCAGGGTGATCGGGCTCAGCTTGTCGCTGGCCACTTGTTGCACGCTCCCACGCACGAGCCAGCCCGACAGCGGCCGCGCCGCTTCGTCACGGGTGTCCCATTGCAACCCGGCACCGAGCGTCCGATAGTCACCATCGTCGATAGCCGGATTGGGACGCCATACCTCGTCGGCGCGGAGTACCGTGAAGGCATCAACAGCGCGCACTGTCCGCTCCCGGTCCCAGTGTGCACCGAGTGTTGCCGTGAAAGCTGGTAGCGGACGGTACGCGATTGTGACGCCAATGCCATTTGAATTCATCCAGTCGCGGTAGTCTCGGCGCATCAGGAATGCCGTGAGCCCCGATTCGAGCGACGAAAATGCTCGGTCCACGAGCGGCACGATGGCCGACCCTCCGTCGATATTGAGAGTCAGTGGCACCGGCTCGAGCCGAGCGACCTCGAGACCGACGCGCCAGCCGAAGGCCTTGCGCAGGCCGTCGGGATCGGCCGCCGTGCGCACAATGCCCGCGATGTGGAGCCGGATTGCCGTGACCTCGTTCGGCCGCCAGCGCAGCGTGGGACCGACCACAATGGGCAGGCCTTCCACCCGGTTGTACGTATCGGCCTCAGCGCGTACGGTGGTTTGCACCGGGCCGGTCACGAAGGTGGCGCTGGCGGAGGTGTACTCCGAAAGTCCTCGACGGCGTGCCCGCATCGTGATCGTCCCATCGGGTTGGGTGCCGACCGGCGCGACGCCAGCGTATTCCCGGCGACTCCCCTGATGAATCGCGGCGGGCGCGAGGACGATCCGGCCACCGAGCACCAGAATGTTGCCCGTCACCCGGCCACCATCATCGATTCGCACGTCGCCATTCAAAACGACGATGTTGCCGCGCACCGTCCCGGCGACGCGCAACGTGCCACGGTGAATGCCGAGGGTGCCATCGATGGTGTTGCCGGCAGTAACCACGAGCGTGCCGTGAGTGCGCGTTGTCGTCGGGGCATTGAACTGGGCGATCGCGGCACGCAGCACGGGCTCGGGAATCTCGTCGCCGGGCAGCGTGTCTGTCGTGCTGAAATCGATCGTACGAGTGGAATCCTGGGCCGCGACATCCGGCGCGAGGGCCGCGAACAGGCCGACGATCGCGATGGTCTTCATCCAGCGCACCTGAACAGTCCAGAGAATCATTCCCCACCTCCTCGAATTCCCAGTCGACGCATCCGGCGGTACAGGTTGCCACGGTCCGTCTTCAGCAAGCGGGCCGCTTCGGCAATGTTCGCCGTCGCGGCGTGCAGAGCGCCCTCGATCAAACGCCGTTCGTAGTCATCGAGCCGGTCGGTGAGCGGGCGGGTGTCGTCGCCCGTGAACGACTCGCCAACGCCCGGTTCGGCGGCGGCCGGCGCGGTGATCCGCAGCACGCGCGGAACGAGGTCACCAGTGACCTCGTCGCCGCCGACGATAGAAAGGCGCTCCACCAAGTTGGCCAGTTCCCGGATGTTGCCGGGCCACGAATGGGCGCCAAGCTGGCGAAGCGCTTCCTCGGTAAAGCGCGTCGGATGACGGGGCCGTAGTCGTGCCGCGAGGTGGCGTACCAGTTCGGGAAGGTCGCCGAGGCGGTCTCGCAGCGGTGGCACGTCGATTGGGAAGACATTGAGGCGGAAGTACAGGTCTTCACGGAAACCGCCGGTGGCGACGGCCTCCTCCAGTCTGCGATTGGTGGCCGCCAGGACCCGTATGTCAACACGCCGACTGCGTTCGGCGCCGATCCGCTGGATCTCCCCGCTCTCGAGCACCCGCAGCAGCTTTGCCTGCGCCTCAAGGTGGAGGTCGCCGACCTCGTCGAGAAAGAGGGTGCCGCCATCCGCGAGCTCGAACCGACCGATTCGCCGGTCGGTGGCGCCAGTGAACGCCCCCCGTTCGTGCCCGAACATCTCGCTTTCGACCAGGTCTCGGGGGATCGCGGCGCAATTGACCGACACGAAGGCTTCCGACGCACGAGTGGAGAGCCGATGGATGGCATTCGCGACGAGTTCCTTGCCGGTTCCGCTTTCGCCCAGAATCAACACCCGGGCATCGGTACCGGCGACCTGCTCGATGAGCTCTCTCACACGCTCGATCTCCGGACTGGAGCCGATGAGGTCGGGCTCGGGACCGAGCTGTTTGCGAAGCGCCCGGTTCTCCGCTTGCGTCCTCACCAGCGTCTCAGCGGAGCGGACGGCGACCAGGAGGGACTCAGGAGCGAGGGGCTTCTCGAGAAACTGGAAGGCGCCCATCTGCACAGCGCGCACCGCGTCGGCAAGCTGGGCTTTGCCGCTCATCATGATCACTGGGATGTCGGCGTCTCCCCTGCGAATTTGCTCGAGCGTGGCCAGACCATCGGGGCCTGGCGGCATCATCAAGTCGAGCAGGATCAGGTCGGGAGAGACATCGGGGAGGGCGAGGAGTGCGGAATTGCCGTTGGGTGCCTCGGCCACGTCGAACCCTTCGGCCTTGAGCAGTGCACCCACCATCCGGCGAATGTTGGTCTCGTCGTCGACGATCAGGATTTTCGTGCTCATGCGAGGGACCGGACGGGGAAGGTGACGCGAGCATCGCGCCGCCAGTCCGCTGGCGCCGGGCCCGCAACGCATCCGGAAGGTAGTACCTGTGGCCGCCGGGATGGCGACCGGGCGTGTCTAGTGGCGGGGCGAAGCGAAAATGTTGTAGACCCATCCGGTCACGCGCCCGAACCCATACCCTACCACGAACGCATAGACGAAGCCGATGAACGCGCCGAGCGTCGTGACGCGGTAGCCGGGGAAGTAGGCGGAAAGAAGCTGCAGGTGCTGGCCAACGTTCTCGCCACTCTTGATCACGAGGACCATCGTCGCGATCAACAATCCGAGCCCGAAGATGAGCCCGAATGAGACGCCCCAGGCCTGGGCGTTCACTTGCATCATCACGCGTTCGACCTCGCGTTCTTCTTCCTGGGTCAGGTCACTCATGAATACTCCGGAACGGCGTTCAGATGTGATCGAGAAAGTCACGGGTCTGCTCGTACTCGGCACGCGCCCGCAGCACCACGAGCCGGACGCCAAGGACGGCATTGCGGCAGAACGCGACGAACCATCCGGCCACGAACCCGACGAAGCCCGCCCACGCGGCGCCCACCAACGCCCCAGGCCATGTCACCGTATACCCGTTGAAGTACTGCGCAATGAGATGGAGCGAGAGGGATTCGGCCCTGCCAGTCGCGAGTGGGACCGCCGTCACGAGAAACATCACCAATGCCGCGGTGAAGCCGACACCCAGTCCTAGAGCCCGCTTGTGAAGCGGCCGGAAGAGCAGGGCGAGTTCGGGCTCCTGCGGCACCATGCGGCGTTCGCGAACTCTCCGCTCAGGCGTTCCCACGGCGGGCGACGGCAGCGGGTCCTCCGGGCGAAAATCATGCATGCATCAACACCGGGGGTGGCAGGCGGACGAGGTGACGTGTTGCGCCAATTGCGGCCGCCAGCGCGTTGCCGAAATAATAGCCGAGATGAAGCGGAATCGCCCCGAGCGCGAAGGACCAGCCGCGCTGCTCAGCGAACCACCGATAGACAGACAGATTGCTCAGCACGAGTACAAGGAGTGCTGTCATTCCCGTAGCGGCCATCGCAATGCTTCCGAGCACGGCCGCGGTGATGAGCAGCGCGAAGCCACTCGCGGCGAGGACCACCTTGATCTGTTCGGCACGGCCGGTGTTGAGCGCCGCCGCCTTGTGATGCCTCCGCTCGAGAAGCAGCCCCATCCATGGAATCCCGCGGTCGAAGAGGTCTGTTCGCCACATGCTGGTCAGGGTCCACCGCTTCAGATGCGTCCCCTGGATCGAGGGGTCAAGCAGTATCCGTCCGCCGTGATCCCGCAGGCGGTAGCCGAGATCGATGTCTTCGATCTGCGGCCGCGGAAACCGGGCGGTATCAAACCCGCCCACGCGGCGGAAGGCGTCGCGACGGACCGCGCCGCAACCCGCCCAGAACGTTTCCGCGTCGCCCGCACCTTGGAGATGGGTGTAGCGGTGCAGCAGGTTCCGGTACTCGGTGACAAGCCCACGTGCCGCGGGATGCGCGTCGTAGGAACCAAACACCGCCACGAGCCCCCGGTCGGCGTCGATGACGTCAGCCATCCGCGCCAGTGCATCAGGGTGCAGTCGGACGTCGGAGTCGACGAACATCAGCCAGTCGCCAGTTGCGACCTTTGCGCCTTCGTTGCGCGCTCCCCCGGGGCCACGCGGCGGTGCTGGAAGCTTGATCACCCGGTCGGCCCAGCGCCCCGCGACCTCCGCTGTGTTGTCACGACTCGCATCGTCGACCACGATGAGTTCCCAAGCAGATCGTGGCAGCGTGCTCGCGCAGAGTGCCGCGAGCGTTTCGGGAAGCAGGAGTGCCGCCTGGTGCGCTGGCATGATCACACTGAGGCGAGGGGTCGGGGTCATGATGCCATCCGGTGAGCCGGGTCGGCGGGCTCCGGGGCTGCAGACACCGGACTCTCCAGGCGCTGCTCCTCATGGTACTCGAAGTCGGTGTTCACGGCCCAGATATCGTGCGATGCCCCCTGCATGTTCCAGATCGCCATCATGGCGGTCAACATCGAGTGATCCTGATTGTTGTACTTGTGCATCCCGTTGCGCCCGACAGTGTGCAGGTTCGGGATCGGGTCGATCCACTCACGCACATCATCGAGATGGTCCCGGTAGGCCGCATCGTAGATCGGGTAGGCCTTCGGCATCCTGATCACGGTTCCATCGCGGACCAAACCGGGTGGGACAAGGCCCAATTGCTCCAGCTCGCGGGCCGCGAGCGCAACCAGCTCTTCGTCAGTTGACTCCCAGAGTCCGTCACCCTCGAAGCAGAAATACTCCATTCCCAGACAGGTATGCCCCGCCGTAGGCACCATGGCGGCGCTCCAGTTGTTGAAGTTCTGGATGCGACCGACCTGGACACCCGGAGTATGGATGTAAATCCAGTTGTCGGGGAATAGCTTTTCCGTCTCGAGAATCAGCGCCACAACCAGAAAATCCCGATATCGCAGGCCTTCCGCCGCGGCGCGGACCGGGGGCGGCGCGGCAGGCGTGAGTGCCCGCACCAGTGACCTCACGTCTGTCGTCGAGATCACGTGGTCGGCCGCGAAAAACTGTTCGCCCTGAACTGTTTCCACGTTCACACCGACCACAGCGCCGTCTTTCATCTGGATGTTCCGTACGTAATGACCGAGCAAGACCTCCGAACCCATCCCGCGAAGGCGGTCGGTGCAGACCTCCCACATCTGTCCCGGGCCGAGCCGGGGATAACGAAACTCGTTGATCAGGCTCTTGATGTGGGTCCCCCGCTTCTGGAGCGCGGTGGCGTTCAGGATGGCGCGGGCCAAGGAAAGGCCCTGAATCCGCTGCGCCGCCCATTCGGCACGGATCTCGGTGCAGGGGATACCCCAAACCTTTTCGGTGTACGTCTTGAAGAAAATCTCGTACAGCCGCTTGCCGAATCGATTGGTGACCCACTGCTCGAAGTTGTCCTCGATGGCTGACGGCTTGAAGTGGGCCTTCAGGTAGCTGAGCACGATGCGGATGGCGTTGATGATGCCCAGCCCACTGAGCGCGTTCATCGCCTTCAGCGGGTAATCGAAGTACTTGCCATCGTAGTGGATCCGTGACATCCGCGGGACACTGATGAAGTCGTCGCCGAGGATCTCGTTCCAGAGGTCCTCGACGGGCTGGATCTTGGTGAAGAACCGGTGGCCGCCGATGTCGAAGCGAAACCCCTTGTACTGGGCAGTACGGGATATCCCGCCGACAATGGTATCGCCCTCAAGCACCGTCACGGAGTGTCCAGCCTTTGCCAGCAAGTACGCCGCAGTCAGGCCGGCTGGTCCGGCGCCTACGACCACCACGCGGTCGCCCTCTGCCAACTGACGAACGTGCCGGGCCATGGCGCTCTGCGCCGGGTTGATCACCGCAAACCTCTGGTGGTAGGAACTCGGCAAGTGGCCAGTCCCTTCGATCGGTTGCGCGAGCGGTGAATCAGGATTGGAAAAAACAGGCTAGTTCTCCGGCGAGGGCGACGTGCTGGCGTCCCCATTCGGGCAATTCGTGTGCCTTGGCGTGAACTCAGCACCCTCGCAGCCCGCGGGAAGGAAGCTCGCCACACAATAGGAGGTGCGTCGTGACAACGTGACGCGTTGAGTCCACGGTGTCGCCTATTTGCAACACTCTGTCCCGTCAATTCTTTCGGGCGCCGGGCTACGGCACGATGGCTTCCAGCAACGCACACGCTGACGGCCGGGTGTCGGCCGAACGGCGGGGGGCGAGGACGATGGTGCCAAACGCGAACTCCCGGACGACCGAGAGCGAACCGCAGGCGGACAACAGGTCGTCCACGACGTCACTGTCGACCGCAACCCCTTGAGTCGCCAGAATGAGGTAGTCCACACCCGACCCGGGGGCGAGGAAGGCTAGCTGGCCGTCGGGAGCCCGATCGAAAGACACAACGGTCTGGTGCCCCGAAATGTAGTTCACCAGCGCATTCTTCTGTGTCGCGATAACCGCCCCGCGCGGCACCGAATCCCTAAGGAAACGGCTCGCCGGTGCGATCGCCCGCGACTCGGCGTGATTGCATTTTGGGTTCGCAATTGCTTCCGGATCAATGCGGCAGCGCTGGCCTGTAGACGCAGCCCGCACAGCTGTAGCCGCACCGGCCAGCGCGAAGAACATCGCGACCGCGAGCGCAGCTTTCTCCGCTTTCGCACCCAGGAAACGCGTTGCGAATGTGGCGGTGCCGACAAGCATCATGGCCACGATCGATGGCACCAGTGGGGTCAGGAAACGACCGTCGGTCCAGGGCCACACCATCACCACGGCCATCGCGAGGATCAGATTCGCCGCCGCCAAGGGCCAAGCCTTGGCCACGCGAATCATCCCGATGGCGGTAAGGACGGGAATGCCGATCCCTGCGACGAGCGTATCGAGCTTCGTGGGTAGGTTCGGAAGGCCGAATTGCATGAACGGAGTGCGGATTGAGTACTCGAATAGCGCCAAGCCGGCGTGCCGCAGGAACGCTCCCGGCGTGCTCGCGACAAACGACAGGTCGTTCGCGTAGCTGGCTCCGCCGCCGCCTGCGCCCCTACCGAACGAAAAAAAGAACCATGTGCCGACGATTGCCACCAGCGACACCGCCAGTCCGACTGCGAACCGGCGATGCCTCTGTGCCATGACCAGGCCCATCGCACCTACGATCGAGATCCCCGCGGTGCGGGTCAGGAACGCCGCGCCCACCGCGAGGACCGTGCAGAGTCCCTGACGACTGGAGGGTCGCTGCAGCCGCACACTCGACCAAAGTGCAACCGACGTCAGCGCGACGTAGAGCGTCTCGGAACGGACCGACCCGGCCAGGACCAGCAACGCCGGGTTCAGAACGATGACAGCCAAGGATGCCACCCCGAGCGCTCGCCATCCCAGCCGACGTAGCGAATCACCGATCAGCATCGCGCTTGCCGCATGTAGGATCAGATTGACGGCGCGAACCGCATCGAGCGAGGGGCCGACAAAAAACTGGACGATGAGGAACCACACCGACATTAGTGGGGGGTATTGCGCGTGCACGGGATGTCCCACCAGGTACTCATCCCGGTAATGACCCGATGTGATGGATTTGGCCAGCGCGATTTGCGTCGCTTCGTCCACGCCGATTTCCTGTGCGCGCGCCAGCCAACCGAGGACGATAGCCAGGCCGATGACGCCCGCCACAAACAGCCAGTCACGGCGTGTCCAGTGCGCTGATAGTTCTTGCTGCGGAGCAACCGGTGGCTCACGGGTGGAAGCGGTCATCAACGGTCAGGCGAGCGCAAGAATGAGGCCCATCTACATCGCACTCAAGCCACCTGATGAACCATGCGAACGACGAATGTGGCCCCGCCGCCCGGCGTTTCCGACACCGATATCGTGCCGCCGTGTTGTTCGATGGTCTGCCGGACGATGGCCAGGCCCAGCCCGGTACCATCACGTTTGTCGGTGTAGTAGGGGCGAAAAATCATCTCTCGTTGGGCCTCGGGCACTCCAGGACCGTTGTCGCTGATCGCAACCTCCACCCAGCCCTCCCCCGAATGCAGGCGCACGCCGAGAGAACCCTCCCCCTGGCAGGCGTCCACCGCATTCCTGAAGATGTTGCTGAAGGCACGTCGGAGTGGGTCGTAATACCCGCTGACTTCCGGAATGTCCGCCCCAGTGATGAAGTCCCTCAGCATGGAGTCGGGAACGGTGCTCCTAAGCAGATCGTCGATCAGTTCGCGGAGGTCGACGGGGGCGGCGATCCCCTCGGGGAGTCTGCCCAGCTCGGCGAACTCCCGCGCCATCGCCTCGAGCCGCGCCGATTCAACCGCGATCACATCGAGCACTTCGCGAGTCTCGGGAGACGCATTGCGGCTGAGTTGGGACACAGCAAGTCGGATCGGGGTGAGAGGGTTCTTCATCTCGTGCGCGACCCGCCGGGCGACCTCGCCAAACGCGCGCAGTCGTTCCGCCTCCAGCTCAGCGTCCCGGGCCTGGTCCAGCCCGTGAGCAAGGTTCCTGAGCGCCGAACGCAGCTCTGCGAATTCTGGAATGCCGCGGTCGTCGGGAGTCGCGGAGTCGAGTGCTTCGTGGCGCTGAATGCGCCCGGTCCAATCGACCACTTCGTCGAGAGGCGCTGAGAGCTGTGCCGACAGGGTCCGCCCGACAAACATCACGGTGAGGATCATCACCACCGCGGCAATGAACATGACGGCGCCAAAAACCTGCGGCACCGACTCCTTGATGTCGATCGCCAGTGGTGTCTTCTCCACGATGTAGCCGACGGTCGTGCGATGGCGGTCCAGGGCGAGCAGCGAGCCGTCTCGGAGTGAGTCGAGCGCCAGTTCGCGATTCAGCGTGATGAAGGTGCGCTCGAGGTCGCTGACGGCCTTCGCCACCTGGACGCTGGGCAGGTTCTGTAGGACGTAGACGCCGGCACCGGTGACGATCGTCACCGGGAGCACCGTGGCGGTCAGGAGCGCCAGGAAGAGCCGGGTACGGA
>JBDSMU010000018.1:0-9096 GCA_039915685.1 Gemmatimonadales bacterium
CCCCGGGGACTCGACACCACCAGCTTGTACCCGTCCGGATCGATCAGTACAAAGATCTTCGCGCCCCACGGCATGTCCGTCGGCTCCATCTCGAGCGTCCCGCCACGCTGTTTGATTCCGGCCGCGAGCGCGTCGAGATCGTCGGACGTGGTGAACATCATCGCGAACCCCTGACCCTTCACCCGATCCCACCCTTTCTGGCCGTCATCCTGATTGATCATGAAGCCCGCGTCGCCAGCACGCATCGCTACCGCTGCCAACTTACCATCGCGATCATGGCGCTCAGCCGCGGCGAAGCCCACGACGTCCTGGTACCACGCGAGGCTCGCCGCGAGATCCTTGACCGTGAGTGCCACCGACAACGCCGAGGCGCGAAAGCTTTCCGTTTCGTTGCTGCTCATGATCACTCCAGGTGTCCCAGATGATGGTGGTGAGCGGACAATCCGCTCGCCAAACAATAATGCCTGCGGTCAGGTCACTGCGGGTTCGCACTCGACGGCGAACCCCATCGACCGGGCGATGAAACAGAGGTCGTGCGCGGCGTGGTGCATCGCGAACGCGTCGTCCCGTCGCGTCTGGTCGGTAATGGTCACCCGTGGCCTGAGCATCACCCGCTCGAAGTGCCCCCCACCGTCGGCGTCCTCCCGCATCACACCCTCTGCGTGGTCTTCATACGCCGTCACCACGATTCCCGCGTCGGCACACAGATGGAGGTACTGGAGCTGGTGGCACGCAGCGAGCGAAGCCACCAGCAACTCCTCAGGGTTCCACCGGAGTCGTGAACCCCGGAACCCCGGGTCCGATGAGCCGGCGATCACCGGCTTGCCCTCAGCCTTGAGGTCGTGATCACGGCGGTATCCCCGGTAGCTGGCCGTCCCGGTGCCGGTATTGCCGGTCCAGGTTACCGCCACCCTGTAGGTGTGAGCGCGTCCGGCCGACGTGTTGCCCGAGTCTGGCACCTTTACCCTCCTGGAGGCGTTTCCATCATTCAGTATACGCCTCCCAGCGCCGGAGAATTGGACGCGGGACTGGCGGAAAACCCAGATGAGCCGTACATCATTGCTCCTATCACCGGACCGACGATGAGCGAATTCAATCTTGGATGGGCCCTCCGCACCTCGGCGCGCATCGCTGACGCCACCGCCCGTTCGCTGGGTGGCACCTGGGCCGCCAACTTGGCACCGCTCATGGTTTCGACCGCCGCACCACTCGTTACCCCCGTGGGCGCGGCGCGCCTCACGGCCGCGTTCGAGCAGCGCTGCACGGGCCAGCACCCCGTCGCCGGACAACTTCGCTTCCAATTCGAGGAACTCGCCTTTGCACTGCGCAGCTATCCCGCGGTGCCGCCACAACAGATCCTGCCGGAAAGCCAGAAGGTGCTCCGACTCACCGCGACATTGATCGACGCCGCGCTCTCCGATGGCGCCGGCTTCCCCTCCACCCGCGACCTGCTCACCCTCCGCGACGCGTTCGCCACGCTCGCGCAGGTACGCGCCCACACGCCTGACGAGGCGATCCGCATACTGGGCCTCCGCGCCCAGCGTCACATCGATCCGACGGATCGGAACACGGCGGATCGACTGTTTGATCTGGAGTCGAGATGAACCGCTGACCGATGACCGATGACCGATAGTCGCTCGTTGTTCGCTTTAACCGGCCCTACGGCGAGGTACGGGGGGTTCGTCAGAGGAGGCTCGGACCATAACGGTGGCTAAAGGGCGGGCTTCCGAGCCGACGGTTGTCGAATCCCACGACCGAGCCGCGTGATGGACCCACCCTCTCGCTATAATGGACGATCCGTCCTGCCTCCTCCGTCATTCGGCTCCCATGCCCCTCTTCTCTCCATTCTCTTCTCGCGGCCTCACCCTCCGCAACCGCATCGTCGTCTCGCCGATGTGCCAGTACTCCTCCACCGACGGCTTCGCCACCGACTGGCATCTGGTGCATCTCGGATCGCGCGCGGTTGGCGGCGCTGGACTGGTGTTCACCGAAGCGACCGCCGTGACCGCGCAGGGCCGGATCTCGCCCGAGGATCACGGTATCTGGAAGGACGAGCACATCGAGATGCTCGCGCGGATCGCGTCGTTCGTGCATTCGCAGGGCGCACCGATCGGGATCCAGCTCGCGCACGCCGGTCGCAAGGCAAGTACCCGCAATCCATGGATGGGCCGTGGCGCCTCGCCACCGGAGGAAGGCGGTTGGGATGTGGTTGGCCCCAGCGCCGTCGCATTCTCGCCGGCGTATCCGCCGGTGACTGCGCTCACGATCAATGGGATTGCCGAAGTCGTCGACGCATTTGCGGCGGCGGCCAAGCGCGCCGTGACCGCGGGGTTCGATGTCGTCGAACTACACGCCGCCCACGGCTATCTCCTCCACGAATTTTTCTCACCGCTCAGCAATGATCGCACCGACCAGTACGGCGGATCACTGGAGAACCGGATGCGGATCGTGGTTGAGTGTGCCGAGGCGATCAGGGGCGTGATCCCCGAGGCTATGCCGCTCTGGACCCGGATCTCGGCCACCGACTGGACCGACGGCGGCTGGACAATCGATGATTCGGTGAAGCTCGCCCGCGCCCTCAAGTCGGCAGGCGTCGACCTGATCGATGTGTCGAGCGGTGGCAATCTCGAAGGCGCCACGATCCCGGTTGGCCCCGGCTACCAGGTGCCGCTCGCGGAACAGATTCGGCGTGACGCCGAAATCCCCACCGGCGCCGTGGGCCTGATCACTGATGCGGCGCAAGCCGACACGATCATCTCGACCGGGCAGGCCGATGTGGTGCTGCTCGCGCGCCAGATGCTGCGCGATCCGTACTGGCCGCTCCACGCCGCGCGCGAACTTGGCGTCGACGTCGAATGGCCGAAGCAGTATGGGCGGGCCAAGCCGGTGTGACCGGAACGCCGAGAGCCGATGACCGATAGCCGATGACCGATAACAGCGAGTACTCCCCGACCTGCCACGATACCACCTGTCAAGTTCGTAGTTCGTCATCGGTCATCGGTCATCGGTCATCCGTTATTCTTCAGCATGACCAACGCCTACGCTGCCCTCGCCGCCGACACGCCCCTCGCACCGCACTCCATCACGCGGCGCGAGGTCGGTCCCACCGACGTCGCCATCGAGATCCTGTTCTGCGGGGTCTGCCATTCCGATCTTCACACCGCTCGCGGTGAATGGGGCGGGACGAGGTGGCCCTGCGTGCCAGGCCACGAGATCGTCGGACGAGTAACGGCGGTGGGTTCCGACGTCACCGAACATGCCGTCGGCCGCGTGGTCGGCGTCGGCTGTCTCGTTGACTCGTGTCGCGAGTGTCAGGCCTGTGAGGACAACCTCGAGCAGTATTGCGAGGCCGGCGCCACTTGGACCTACAACTCTGTTGACAAGCATCTGGGTGGCGTGACATTCGGGGGCTACTCCACCGATGTCGTGGTTGATCAGGCATTTGTGCTTCGCATTCCCGAATCACTGGATCCCGCTGGCGCCGCGCCGCTCCTCTGTGCCGGCGTCACGACATTCTCGCCGCTGCGTCACTGGAACGTCGGCCATGGCTCACGTGTGGGCGTGGTCGGACTGGGCGGACTGGGGCACATGGCCGTCAAGCTCGCGCATGCGATGGGCGCCGAGGTCACGCTGTTCACCACGTCGCCGGGCAAGGAAGCCGATGCGCGGCGGCTGGGTGCCGATCACGTGGTAGTGACGCAGCGAGGTGGGACTGGAGCCCCTGACACGCCGCCACTCGATCTGATCATCAACACCGTCTCCGTGCCGCATTCGCTTGACGCCTACCTTGGTGCACTCGATCGCGAGGGTGTGATGGTGATGGTGGGCGTGCCGCCCGAGCCCCACCAGTCGCCCAGCATGGGGGCGCTCATCGCTCGGCGTCGTTCGCTCGCGGGGTCGTTGATCGGCGGGATCGCCGAGACGCAGGAGATGCTGGATTTCTGTGCGGAACATGGCATCGTGAGCGACATTGAGGTGATCCCGATGCACGCGATCAACGACGCGTATGAGCGAATGCTGAAGAGTGACGTGAAGTATCGTTTCGTGATCGACCTGGCGACGCTTCGCCACGCTGCCACTGCGAGGGTTGCCGCCTAGGACAGACTCGCGGTAATCTCCTCGATCTGTGCCGCATGCCGCGTCTCGTGAAAACCGACGAACGCCACCCATTGGTACATCGACATTTCGCCGAGTTGGGCGTGCGGATAGCTGATCGCGCCTAATGCCAGACCGTCGGCCTCCTCGAGCGCACGCAACAAGTCAGCCCGACTTGCGTCAAGCGCTGACCACGCGGTCGCGAGTGCGATTCCAGTATCGGGGGTACCGCGTTCAGGCGCAGTCACCCGGTGCTTCCGGTTGTGGACGCGGTAGCCGTGGAAGCTGTCAAGTTGCAGGGTATTGTCGACCTCGGGACCCAGCCCGCCCTCGCGTGCGCTCCCGACCATCTTGACGAAAAGTCCCGTTATCATTGCCTCGATCCGGGCCAGATGGTGCACCACTTCCGCGACAGTCCACCCGCCGCTCGGTGGACTCCATTCTCCGTGACCGGCGGGCACCGCATCGACAACATGCCGGAGATGCCCGCGGGTGATCTCGAGATGATCGCGCAGCTCAGCGATGCGGGTGTGGATACCTACCTCCGGGCTTGGTCGGTGCTCCATTGCGTCGGTTGGTCACGTCAGCGGGGGCGTGGACGGATTTGTCCCCCACTATCCACCTGCCCGATCGGCTGCACGATCAGGTCGACGATCTCGACGCCCTGCTCACGAATCCCGCTCAGGATCCCCGGCAAGGTGTAGCTGTCGGCGCGAACGATATCGACGTCGTATCCCAGGTCGGCGAGCGCACCCACGGTGATCCGACTCATGGCCATTGCACCGCCAGCCCATCCGGTCATCAGCTCGGTCTGGAAGATCGTCTCACGCCAGTGGCCGCCGCGCGTGCCAGAACCGCCGGTGTTCTCGACCGGAATTCCGTTGGACGCGTCGTTCGCACCCATCGCCGAATAGCCGGCGACGCCGATCACCCCGGTGAACCGTGGATCGGGGCCGTTGGGATCGGCCACCCAACCCTGCCATCCTGGCCCCCAGAGCGTCCCGATGCCGAGCACGTGAACCATCTCGTGCAAAACGACGCCGTTGAGCAGCCCACTCGCCGCCATCGCTGCCATATCGTCCTCATCGAACGCCATCGTGCCGATCGCGGGAAGGCCACGCGCACCGTAACGCACCAGGCATGGGCCAGCGTAGCCCAGAATGCTCCCCGGTCCATCGATCGGGATGACTGCCGCAGTGATCAGCAGACCCTCAACCGTCTCGGAGATCGCCGGCTGGTTCGGGCTGCACGCTCCCGGTGACAACGAGAGTGGCACCGGATACACGCCGCCGGTGCTGCGGAGGATGGCATTGAGGCGTGCAGCGGCCGAGGTGAACGCCGCGACGACCGCCGCTGTCGGGTTGCCGGTCAAGCGCACCTGTACATAGGCGCCCGGCGGTGTGACGGAGCCACCCGCAGCCGGCAGCGGTGGTGACGGTTGCGACGGTGGTGGTGGTGGTGGTGGTGGTGGTGGAGTGACCGGCGGCGCGGCCGACGTGTTCACGACGACCAGCATTGTGTCGGCGAGAACACCTGCGCTAGCAATGATGCTGACATTTCCACCCTGCCGACCGACCACCGCGCCGGACACGCCTACCGACGCAATCGATGCATTGGTGCTCCTGTACTGGACGCCCGAACTCCCCAACAGGTTGGCCCGTCGGTCGCGCAGCGTCGGCGTGATTCGCGCGGTGTCGCCAACATTGAGCACCGCGTTGCGAGGCGAGAGCGCCAGCGCCGTGGCCGCACCAAACGAGAGCACCATTCGCACCGAATCGATGGCACCATCGGGAGCGCGGGCCACGAGCCAGACAACCCCCGTGTCGCGAGCCACCACGAGCGAGGCGTTGACGACTTGGAGCGCCGTTGTCCGGCTGGAAAGCGCAACACCGACAGGCGCTGCGATGATCGCGCCACCGCGGGTGATCCCGCTCAGGCTGATCGCCGCGGAATCGCCGGGAATCATCGCGACCGGCTGGACCAGCCGGAGCGACACGAACTCAGCCCGCGTGACTGTGACCTGGCGGGATGCGGACTTCGTGGGATCCGCGACAAACGTCACCGTCACCGTCGCATTGCCTTCCGCCCGCGCCTCAAGGAGGCCCCCGGCCGTTACCCCGATGATCGACGGGTTCGACGACACCACCGTGAATTCATCAGCGCGGGCGACGCGGGAACTTCCGTCGACCACGACATGCAGCGTCACGGGCGTCAGGTCCCCGAGCGCTATCGCGGGGGCGTCGAGCACCAATTGTGTCACCGGCGGTGCGATCGGCTCCGTGCCCTGATCGGCGCACGCAGTCGCAAGCAGCAGTGGGATGAAAAGTCGGGATAAGTGTCGGGTCACGTTGTCTGGTTGGAAGTATATCGTCCGGGAGGGTCGCTGGAAGGTCGGCGCCGGGCAGTGCCCGCCGCCGACCAGCCCGCAACTAGGGGAGGAACTTGCCGCCGCGGTCGACCCGGGCAATTGGTTCGAGCACCGACTCGCCCAGCTGTACTCCCGCCTGCAGCCCCGAGGTGCCGGCACCTGGTCCGATCGGGGTCGGCAGCGAATAGGCGTCGGCCCGTGATGGATCGACGGCATACCCCATGTCACCCAGTGCGCCGACGGTCACGGCGCTCATCTGCATCGCACCGCCGGCCCAGCCGGTCATGAGCTCGTCTTGGAAGACCGACTCGCGCCAGTGCCCGCCGCGGGTGCCTGTCCCACCGGTATTCTCGACCGGTACGCCCAGCGAGGCAGTGAGCGCCCCGAACACCCCGTACGCACCCGAGGCGCGCTGCCCGCGGAAAAGCGGGTCGCTGGCCTGCGGATCCACCACCAGTCCCTGACGATCAGGGCCCCACAGGGTCCCGATGCCGAGCACGTGCACCATCTCGTGCAGCACCACGCCATTGAGGAGTCCGCGGGACGCCATGAGATCCATGTCGACTTCATCGAACGCCATTACGCCGAGCGCCGGGATGCCTTGCGTGCCAGTGCGCACCAGACATGGGCCGGCCTGTCCCAAAATCGAGCCCGGTCCATCGATCGCGCGCACCGAGGCGAGGATCAGCAGCCCGCCAACGGTCTCGTTGATCGCGGGCTGGCTCACGTCGCACTGTCCAGCGCCGAGGTTAATTGGGACCGGAAAGCTCCCACTCATCCCCTGAATCACCCCATTGAGCCGCGCTGCCGCCTGCAAAAATGCTGCGGCGACCACCGGCGAAGGGGTCCCGCCAACGAAACGCACCGTCACCATTCCATTGAATGCCTGGGGCGGCGAACTCACATTAGCCTCGGTGACCGTCAAGCGCATCGTATCGGCCACCGTCCCGATCTCGGCGAGAATCATCACCGAGCCAGCGGCGCGCCCGGTCACGACCCCGGAGGCGGTGACCGCCGCCAGGGCCGAGTTCGTCGAGCGATACAGCGCCCGCTGCGACAGGGTCGTGCCCGCAGCCCCCGTCACCACCGAACTCACGGTCACAGTCTCACCGACGCTCAGTGAGGCATTGCGTGGGGTGATCGTCACCCGGCCAGGCTGCTCAACCGACGCTGACGCCGGGCCGGTGTCGGGGGTCACCAAGGATGCATCCGAACAGGCCGCGGCGAGAAGCGCCAGCGGAAACGCGGCGCGTCGGAGGACTTGCGGCAGGACGAAGCGGTGGTTCAAGTAGCAACCTCGATGCGAGGGCCGATTCTCAATAAATGCGACGTCGACCTACAGAACGCGGGGTTTACCCGGAAAGTTCGGGCGGGGTGTGCCTTTGGCGCCGGGCCGGTTCGTCCTGTGGATTGTGGCCCCGAATGAAACCGGTTTCATC
Source organism: Gemmatimonadales bacterium (assembly GCA_039915685.1). Taxonomy (GTDB): domain Bacteria; phylum Gemmatimonadota; class Gemmatimonadetes; order Gemmatimonadales; family GWC2-71-9; genus Palsa-1233. The sequence continues at coordinate 7,903 of JBDSMU010000018.1, forward strand.
GTTCCCGCTTCCAGAGAGTCCCCATGCGCCCGCTCACGATCCTTGGCATCCTCCTCATTCTTGGCGGCGGTGTCGTCCTTATTCGGGGCCTCAACATGACCACCAAGCGCGAGGTTGCGGACGTCGGTCCCATTCAGGTGACCACCACAGAGACCAAATCGGTTCCCAGTTGGATTGGCGCGATTGCGGCCGTCGCCGGTGTGGCGCTGGTGCTGGCGGGATCTGGCAAGAAGTAGGCGCTCCCTTTCGGCGGTTGGGCGGCGGTGCTTTCGTTCACCATGACTGAGTCCCGCGCCTGGATGTACATCGGGTTGGCCGGAGTGCTTGAGGTGGCCTGGGCCATCTGCCTCAAGTACAGCGACGGTTTTTCCAAACCGATTCCAAGCGCGGTGACGGTTGTGGCCATGGCAGCATCGATGTGGTTGTTGGCACAGGCGCTCAGGGTTCTCCCAGCCGGCGCTGGCTATGCAGTGTGGACAGGGATCGGCGCGGTGGGCACCGCAATCCTCGGAATCGTGCTGCTGGGGGAGTCCCGATCGCTGCCGCGTGTGTTGTTCATCGCGATGATCGTTGTGGGGATCGTGGGAGTGCGGCTTTCGAGGTAGCGAGCGGATGCGGCTCTCTTCTCCTGACCCCTCTTCCCTGCTACTTTTTTCGCTCATTCGGCCAGATAGCTCAGTTGGTAGAGCACGTGACTGAAAATCACGGTGTCGTCAGTTCGATTCTGACTCTGGCCACTTGAATGCAACGCAGAAGGGGGACCCGGCCGGGTCCCCCTTCTGCTGCGTCACCAGCTGATCGCTTCGCTCGCTTCAATTCGTTCAGGCTGGCGACACCGAGGCGACACTGCTCCGTCGCCGTGGAGACACGACGCCAACGTGTCCTCGTCACTATTGTCGCGCGAGACGGCCACATGCCGCCCCCGCTCCCCGAAGCCCTGCGCACGCAGCCTAGCGCCGCGCTCCGCTCCGCTACCGGTCGGCCGATTCGGCCTCGTGCACCCGGTAGAAGTCGTCGAGTTCACGATCGACGTCGTCCTTGGCAAGCCCGTAACGCTCTTGAAGCTTGCCGGCGAGATTCTCCCGCTTGCCATCGATCACATCGAGATCATCGTTGGTCAGCTTCCCCCACTTCTCCTGCACCTTTCCCTTGAACTGCTTCCAGTTCCCTTCAACCCTGTCGTTATTCATCGTA
>JBDSMU010000091.1:0-24458 GCA_039915685.1 Gemmatimonadales bacterium
TGACCACGCTCACCAAGCGCATGTCGGAGGACCTCACCGATTACCTGCAGCAGGCAGGGGTACGGGTCCGCTACCTGCACAGCGACATCGATGCGATCGAACGGGTCGAGATCCTGCGCGGGTTGCGTCTCGGCGAGTTCGACGTCCTGGTCGGCATCAACTTGTTGCGCGAAGGGCTCGACCTTCCCGAGGTGTCGCTGGTGGCAATCCTCGACGCCGATCACGAGGGATTTCTTCGCAGCGATCGTTCGTTGATTCAGACGGTCGGGCGTGCCGCCCGGAACGTGAATGGCAGGGCAATCCTCTACGCCGACCGGATGACCGGGTCGATGGAGCGCGCCATCGCCGAGATGGATCGACGCCGTGAGATCCAGCGTGCCTACAACATCGAACACAACATCACGCCGATGTCGATCATCAAGTCGGTGGACGAGGTACGCCTCTCCACGTACGTCGCCGACCAGCGTACCGATAAGCCCGCCGCTCGCCGAACGCGTGTGGCAGAACCGGCGCCTGACCTGCGCGATCCCGCGCAGCGCGCGGTCGCGATGGCCGCGCTTGAGCAGCAGATGCGCGAAGCCGCCGCCAACCTCGAATTCGAGCTCGCGGCAATGTTGCGTGACCAGCTCAACGACCTGCGTGCCGTGTCGGCGCCGAACGTGCGGCGATCACGGCCCCGGTACTCGCGGCGATGAATGTGCCGCTCGACCTGGCGGAGCTCAGCGCGCTGGGGGAACAACTTGGTGCCGAACTCCCTGGTGGCACCGTGGTCTGGCTCGACGGCCCATTGGGGGCGGGGAAGACCACCTTCGCCCAGGCTATCGCCCGGGGGCGAGCGGTCGGGGAGGTGGCGACGTCACCGACTTACTCGCTGGTGCATCACTATCACGGCCCGCGCGGCGACGTATACCACCTCGACTGTTATCGGTTGCGCACACCAGACGACGCAGCCGACCTCAACTGGGATGAGCTCGCGTCTGCGGACCTCTTGTTGATCGAATGGCCACATCGCGCTGGATCGTGGGCTCTCCCGCCATCGGTGCGAGTGGTGATCGCCCATGCCGAGGCCGACACCCGCACGGTGATCATCTCGTGATCACGCTCGGTATCGACACCGCCACCGATCGCTGCACCGTCGCGGTGCGTGCCGGAATGCTGGAGGCGGAGCGCCATCTCGACGGAGCGCGCAGCCACGCCACCAGCATCCTCAGGCTGATCAGCGACGTGTGCGCCTCGACCGGGGTCACAATTGATGCGGTCGAGCGGATCATCGTCGCCAATGGTCCCGGCTCTTTCACGGGGTTGCGGGTGGGAAGCGCGGTGGCGAAGGCACTGGCATGGCGGCGTGAGATCGAGTGGTACAATGCGGCATCGCTTCTCGGGCGCGCATTGCAGCATGCCCCGACCGCCGGCGGTGTTGTGCTCGCACTCGCTGATGCGCTGCGCGGCGAGCTGTACGCTGGCAGGTGGGAGTTTGTCGGCGGCGGCGTCCTGGGGCGAGACGGATTCCCGCGCACGGTGCTGCCCCGCGATCTCGCGGCACTCTTGCCGGTCGACGTGGTGGTTGGCCCCGTGCCGATTGCGCTTCGGGACGAGATCGAAGCGGTGACAGTGTGCTCGGTGATTGATGGCGAGCCGGCGATGGCCGATGCGCGCGCACTCATCGACCTCATCGATCTGGCCGGCGGGACCACGCGGGTCAGGGACATTGACCGCTGGGAACCGGTCTATGGACGCCCTGCGGAGGCGCAGGCGGTCTGGGAAAGGAAGCATGGCCGACCACTACCGACTCCGCCCGGCGTCGCGCGCTGACGCGCCGGCGCTCGCAGCGCTGGAGCTGGCGTCGTTTCCCGATCCGTGGAGCGTCGAACAGTTGCGCACGGCGTTGGACGACGAGGCGGTCCGGGGGATGATCGCCGAGTCGGCGTCGGGTGAGCTGGTGGGGTACGCGATCTCCCGCACCGTGGCGGATGAGGGCGAGTTGCTCTCGGTCACCGCCAGGCCGGGGCTTCGACGCCGGGGTATCGGCGCGCTGCTGCTCGACGACGCCCTCGCCGGGATGCGCGCGGCGGGCGCGGCCACCGCGTGGCTCGAGGTCCGCGAATCGAACCGGGCCGCCCAGGCGCTTTACAGCCGGGCGGGATTCGTCATCACCGGCTCGCGCCGCCGGTACTATCAGCATCCGGTGGAGGATGCGCTGCTGATGAGGTGCGCCCTCCGCCCGCTCGGGCCGCCCGCGTCATCTGGCCACGAGGCGCGGTAGATTGAGTGTGTGGCATCGACCGGCGGACGGTACACTCGATCATTCGCCGAGCACGACTTCCGTAGAACGACCGACCTGGAGTGACACGATGAGCAAGAGTCTGAACAAGGTGATCCTGATCGGGAACCTCGGCGCCGATCCCGAGGTGCGCAGCACGTCCAACGGGAGCCGCGTGGCGACCCTGTCGCTGGCGACGTCGCAGCAGTGGAAGGGCAGCGATGGACAGAAGCAGGAGAAGACCCAGTGGCACCGCGTGATCTGCTGGAATGGCAAGGTTGGCCAGCAGCTCGCCGACGTCGCCGAGAAATACTGCAAGAAGGGCGAGAAGCTGTATGTCGAGGGCGAGATCGAGTACCGCTCGTACCAGGACAAGGATGGGCAGACGAAGTACAGCACCGAGATCCGGTGCCGCGAGCTCATCCTGCTCGGCGGCAAGGGCGACAGTGATGGTGGCGGCAGCAACTGGGGTAGCGGTTCGCGGGCCGCAGCGGGATCAACGGCTGGCGCTGCCAAAAGTGGCGGCAAGAAGGACGACTCGTTTGACGACTTCCCGGATGCGCTCGACGCCGAGGACGACGACCTCCCGTTCTGACCGGTGGGTCTGCGGGGGCGCGTGATGCCCCCGCGCATCGTCCCGCGTTCTGCCACGGATACCCCGCACCTGCCGCGTCGCCGTTCCGGCCCACCGGCGCTCAAGCCGATACTGGTGCCCAGGTGTCGCGTCCCGCGCTCTGGCACGGTTCGTGGTGCGTATTCCCCTATCCATCCGCCCTGAGAGGCCCATGATGCGCCTGTTTCCAATGTTCCTTGCCGCCGTGCTCGTCGCCCCACTCGGGGCGCAGGATGGCACGCCGGGGGCATATCCCTTCCTCGTGCAGCCCGAACCGACGGCCACCGAGGAGGCGCTCGCCTTTTATGACAGCCAGCCCTATGTGCCCGTTCGGCGGGGCGAGATCTTCGCAGCCGGTTTCCTCACGGAGAATCGGATCGCGGCATTCGGCCGGGTACTTGGTCCCACCCGGCCACCTCAGGTCGCGGCAAAGGCGCCGGGGGCCGATATGACCCGCGGCTCCATCCTCGCGATAGAGGCTCCGGTCGGCGTTCACTACCAGCCGGGCGATACGGTGGTATTTGCGGTGCGCTACCCGGCCCCCAAGGGTTGGGGTGACATCATCGTCCCCACCGGACTGGCGCGGGTCGGTTCGACCACTCCGAGTCAGACGCATGTCACGTTGCTGACGATCTACGGCCCGGTCCGGCGAGGGCAGTACGTCTACCCGCTGGAGCCGTTCGTCGACCGCGGCGAGGTGTTCCCGGCTGCAGTCATCAACGGCGCACGTGGGACCGTGATCGGCTTCCGGGACCGACGTGAACTTGCGATCCCGGGGTCGCACATCTTCATCGACATGGGGGCCGCGAACGGAATCCGGCTCGGCGACTTCGTGCAGGTTCGCCGATCCGTGCGCGCCCGCCTCGACGCAGCGGACACGATTGACGAAGCGTTGGCCTTGGGACAAGTCGTGCACGTCGGCACACGCTCGAGCACGGTCCGGTTGATCCGGGTGATCTCACCTGATGTCGCCACCGGGACCCCGGTTGTCAGGGTGGCCACGCTCCCGGAGTAAACGGCCCCTCAAGCGCGACTATCTTCCGCCCATCTGAATTCTTCTTCACCGGTAGGCATCTCGCCTGCCGCGGAGGGTATCAATGGGCGGATCAGTGCTTGTAACGGGTGGTGCGGGCTTCATCGGGTCGCATATCGCGGAGGCCTATCTCGCGGCAGGGTGGACGGTCGCCTGCCTCGATGACCTCTCGCGCGGGAAGGAATCACAAGTGCCAGCGGGCGCGACGTTCATTCGCGCCGACGTGCGGGACCCAGAAGCGTTCAACGCCGTTGCTGACGGCAAGTACGATGTCGTTATCCATGAGGCGGCGCAGATCGACGTGCGCGTGTCGGTGGACCAACCGGCACTCGACGCATCGATCAATCTTGTCGGATTCGCCAACATTCTCGCCGGCGCCGCCGCCGGCGGTACTCGCCGCGTCATCTTCGCATCGAGCGGTGGCGTGGTTTATGGCGATCCCGACGTGCTCCCCACTCCGGAGCCGACTGCCACACTGCCGATCTCGCCCTACGGCGTGAGCAAGCTCGCGGGTGAACACTACCTCCGCGTCCTCGGCACGCTGCACGGCTTCGAGGGCGTGGCGTTGCGGTATGCCAACGTGTACGGTCCGCGCCAGGATCCAGCGTCGGAGGCCGGCGTGGTGTCGATCTTCGTGTCGCGACTCCTCGCCGGGCAAGCGCTCACCGTCTTCGGTGATGGCACGCAGACCCGCGATTACGTTTTCGTCGGCGATGTCGCGCGCGCCAACTTGCTCGCCGGCACTGCCAACATCGATCGCGGCGACCGCCTCGATCACCCCGCGTTCAACATCGCCACCGGACGCGAAACGTCCGTCAACGATCTTGCCGCGCATGTCGGACGCGCATTGGGCCGGACGCCGGAGATCTCCTACGCCGCGGCGCGCCCGGGTGAGCTCTACCGGTCGTGCCTCGATGTTTCGAAGGCAAAGACGGGGCTGGGCTGGCAGCCCGAGGTCCCGTTCGACCAGGGAATGCAGGCGCTGGCGGCATGGTTCGAGGGAGTGACGCATTGATGCAGGCCGATACCATGGCTGTGCCCCGCGGCATCGTCGACCTCATTCTCGATGCGAAACCCGAGACCACTGCCGTCCTCCTCATCTGCGCCGTGTTCTCGGTGGCGTCGTGGTATATCATCGCGTCGAAGTGGTGGGAGTTCCGCCGCCTCGACCGGTCGCGCAACGTGTTCGAACAGGCGATGGAACGCACCCGCTCCCTGGACGAACGGGAACAGGCGATGCTCTCCCTCGGTGCCTCGCCGTTCGCCGAGGTTGTCCGGTCGGCCGGCGGGTACATGGCCGATCTTCGCGCCGCAATGCAGCGTGACAACGTCACGCGCAGCGGCCTCTCGCTCACTCAGCTCGAGGCGCTCACGATGACGCTCGACGCCGAAGTGCGCAGCGAAGCCGACGAGCTCACTCGGATGCTTCCCTGGCTCGCCACGATCGGCGCAGTCGCACCACTGCTGGGCCTTCTCGGGACGGTGCTCGGAATCATGCAATCGTTCTTGGGCATCGCCGAGGGCGGGTCCGGGAACATCGCGGCCGTGGCACCCGGTATCGCCGACGCGCTGGTGGCGACCGCTGCGGGATTGTTCGCGGCGATTCCTGCGGTAATGGCGTACAACCTCTTCACGGCGCGCGTCGAGCGGGTTGAGAGCGAACTCGAGCGGCTGGCACAGGATACGATCGGCGCGCTCGGTCGCGAGGGGCGGCTGTAGGGTGGCATCGCGCATCGGACAGGTACGCCGCCGCCGCCGTCACCTGAACGCCGAGGTCAACATCATCAACCTTGTTGACGTCGTGCTGGTGCTGCTGATCATCTTCATGGTGACAGCGCCGATGATGCAGGGCGGGGTTGATGTGCGATTGCCGCGTGCCGTGTCGCAGCCACTGCCTGCGCGGGACGCGATCAATGTGACGGTGACCCGTACTGGAGAGATTGCCGTCAACGGCGAGATCCTCACCTTCGACACGTTCCGGAGCACCTTTGCGGCGATCGTCGGACAGCAAGCCTCGAAGGCGGTGTACGTGCGCGCCGACGACGGCGCTCCGTACGGCAGCGTCGCGCGCGTGCTGGCCGTGGCCCGCCAGGCGGGTGTCCGCGACGTGGGTCTGGTGATGGAGCCGGAAAACAGCCGATGACGCGCCCGCACCGGGGGCTCCAGCCCGCCGGGGTGGCCGGCACACTCGCGGCGCATGGCGCGCTGGCGGTGCTGCTCCTGGTGGCCGCGCAACGTGCGACTCGGCCCACCCCCCTCGTCTATGCGGTTGAGCTGATCGCCGCGCCGCTTCCCGAGGATTCGCCGCGCCGGGCGCCGAACGCGGCTCCGCCGGTTCCCCAGGACGATGACGTCGCGAACACCACGCCGCCGAAAGCGACTCTGCCGCCCACGCCCGCGCCGCCGCAACCGGCCCCAAGGACCGAGAAGCAACTCCCGACGCGCACGCCGGTGACCCCGCTTCCGGGCGAGACGCCGAGCAGCGGACAGGATGTGGCGAACGTCAAGATCGCGGGGTTTGAGTCGAGATATGCCGATTACATCCGGAACATTGTCACCCAGATACGAACCCGCTGGCAGCGGCCGATGGGCAACGCACCACTCACCGCGGAGATTGCGTTCGTGATCCTCAAGGATGGCTCGGTTCGCGACATCGAGTTCGTAAAGCGTTCCGGGAACTACGCATTTGACGTGGGTGCACGCGGTGCGATCGAAAGCGCGGGCGAGGCACGCGCATTCGGCCCGCTCCCGAGCACGTTCGACGGAGAGGCGCTGCCGATTTCGTTCTTCTTCACGCCATCCGGAGGCAGGCCATGATTTCGACCCGCCAGGTTGCGTTCGCTGCCGTGCTCGCCCTCGTCGCGGCGCCATCCCTCGCAGCGCAGAACACCCCCGACCGGATCCGGCTTGGCATCACCTACACCAGCGGGTCGCGACCCGGGATCGTGGTGGTGGGCGGCGCCGGGATGGACTCGGTTCGCGCCATCGTCGAGCGCGATTTGGAGTACAGCGACCGATTCGAAGTCGCCAGGGTTGCACCGGACGTTGCGCGGGGCGCCACGCCGGCGCAGCTCCTCCAGGCGTTCAAGGCCGCTGGCATCACCTGGGCCGTCGAGCTGCAGCCGACCAGCGGGGGCGCGACAGTACGCCTCCATGAGCTGGCGGCAGCTTCGGTGCGCCAGCAGGGCGCGCGCGGGGTGGACGTTGGTGGTGTCGGCGATGCGCGGCTCGCGATCCATCGTATCAGCGATGAGGTGGTGCAGTGGGCAAGCGGCGGGAGCGGGATCGCGGCCACTCGCCTCCTCTTCTCGATGGGCAACGACATCTACCGGATCGATGCCGACGGCGCGAACATGGTACGCGTGACGCGGGGGAGCGGGTTTGCCCGATCCGGGACGTGGTCCCCGGATGGGAGCCGGGTCGCGTTCTCTGAGCAGCGGGACTACGCTGGCCTGATCATCATTCAGAACCTTGCGACCGGTGCGCGGCAGACGGTACCCACTGCCGGAAGCGGCACCAATACCACCCCGGCGTTTTCGCCCGACGGTCGTTCGCTTGCGTTCGCCAAGGTGGCTGAGGATGGCACCAACATCCATGTGGCCGACATCGCGCAGATGTGCTGTGCGCACCGTCTTACATCGGGCGGGAAACTGGCGGTAAACATTGGCCCCACCTATTCTCCAGATGGACGGCGCATCGCGTTCGTGTCGGCGCGCGCCGGGGTGCCGCAGATCCACGTCATGGACGCCGACGGCTCGGGGCAGCGCTTCCTCGTCCCGCTGGAATACGGCCTCAGCGGGGCGTCATTCTCCCCCGACTGGTCGCCGGACGGCGGCAAGATCATCTTTGCCCGCGACCTGCAGGGCGGCAGCCAGCTGCATGTCTTCACTTTGGGGTCGGGCCGCACGGCTGCGGTGACATCGACGGGTCGCAATGAGGACCCGAGCTGGGCTCCAGACTCTCGGCATGTAGTGTTTGTATCGAACAGGAGCGGACGAGGCCAGATGTGGATTTACGATCTCGAGTCCGGCCGCTCGAGGCAGGTGGTGACGAGCGGAGCCATACGGCTCCCGGCGTGGTCACCTTCGCTTGGAGTGAAACCTTGAACCGGAGCAGCAATATGCGCCAGCGCGTCGTCATCACCGCAATCCTCGGCCTTTCGATCGCGGGCGCAGCCTGCAGCAAGAAGGAAGAGCCTGCGATGCAGCCCACTCCCGCCGCGGGCGTCAACCAGGATTCGATCGATCGCGCTCGCGCCGACTCGATCCGCAATGCACAGCGCATCGCCGACTCCATCCGGATGGCCAACGCTGCCAACACCGGGGCTGCCGGCCGCGAAGATGCACTCCGCGTCCTCACGACAGCGATTCACTTCGAGTACGACGCCACCACGATCGCCGGCGAAGATATGGCCATCCTCGACCAGAAGGCCGCGATCATGCAGGCCAATTCCGGCGTGCGCATCCGGATCACCGGTCACTGCGATGAGCGTGGTTCGGACGAGTACAATCTCGCCCTCGGGATGAACCGCGCGATCGCCGCCAAGGAATATCTCGTGCGCCGCGGGATTGATGCGTCCCGCATCGATGTCGCATCGCTCGGCCGCGAGGTCCCCGTCGATCCGTCACCGAACGAGTCGGCCTGGGCCCAGAACCGCCGCGACGAGTTTGACGTCACGGCTGGTGGCTCCAACCTGATGCCGGCGCGCTGATCATGCGATACCCCGCCGCCGTCGTCATGTTCGTTGGGCTTGGCGGATGCGCCACGCCCGCGCAGGTGCGGCGTGTTGAAACCCAGCTTGCCGTGATGGAACGCAACCAGGCCCGCGCCGATTCGGCCCGTGCCGCTGAGCTCACCCAGATAATTTCGTTGCAGCTCCGCCTGCGCGACTCGCTGGCTGTCGCGTCGCGCGCAGTCGCGGCGATGAAGGGTGAGATGTCGGCTGAGTTCACCGAATCGCGGCGGCAGATGCTGCAGGTCCAGACCCTCATGGGACAGAGCCAGCAGCGCCTGACCGACCTCCGCAATCAGCTCGAGGCAAGGTCGGACGTCCCGGTCGGGGTCCCGGTCCAGCCGGGCTCCGCACCGGGCCAGCCCGGCGAGGGAAATGTCGGCATCCCGGCGGGAACGCCGAGTGCCGAGGTGATATATTCGCAAGCGCAGCGCCAGCTATCGCAGGGTAGCATGGCGACTGCACGGTCCGCGTTCCGAGACGTGCTCCGCTACTACCCGACGTCGCCTCGCATTCCCGATGCGCTCTTCGGCATTGCCGAAACGTTCGCCGCCCAACCGGACTCGGCGCGGTTGTACTACACTGACGTCGAGCGGCTCCATCCGCGTTCGGCCGCCGCACCGCGCGCCCTCTTCAAGCTCGGCGTGATCGAGGAGCAACGGGGCAATCGCACCCAGGCGCGCGTGTATTACCAGCGCGTGGTCGACCGGTATCCTGAATGGGAGGATATCGACCTGGTGCGGGACCGCCTCCGCGCGCGCCCGTAGCGCGCCGCAAACCGGCGATGGACAATGTGACGGGTGAGATGCCATTCCTCGACCACCTCGAGGAACTCAGGTCGCGCCTGATCTACGCCCTGATCGCAGTCGTCGTGTGCGTCGGTATCGGAATCTGGGGCGTGCTCAATCTGGACTTGCTGGTGCTCCTCAAGGAGCCGATCGCCCCCTATCTCCCCGACGGCCGGCTCACCATTCTGGGCGTCACCGATCAGTTCATGATCGTGCTCAAACTCGGTTTCATCATCGGTATGGTGCTCGCGTCGCCAGTGTTGATGTACCAGCTCTGGGCATTCCTCTCGCCGGCGCTATACGAGCGCGAGCGGAAGTTGATGCTGCCAGCGCTTATCGTCGGTCTGTTGCTCTTCTCGGTCGGTGTGTGGGCCGCGTGGACGTGGGTGCTGCCGTTTACGATCAAGGTTGCGCTCACGTTCCAGGGCGACGCCTTCAACCCGATGATCACGTACGAGAAGTACTTCGGCTTCGTGGTGCAGATCCTCTTGGCCCTCGGGCTGATGTTTGAGCTGCCGTTGGTGATGATCCTGCTGGCGATGGTCGGGGTGATGACGTCGAAGCAGTACAACTCCTGGCGGCGGTTCGCGGTGGTGCTCGCGTTCATCGCCGGGGCGCTCCTGTCGCCGGGCGCCGACGTGATCTCGATGGTGTTGTTCACGATCCCGATCCTGTTGCTCTACGAGATCGGCGTGGCTGGATCGGTCGTGGTCGGGCGTCGGAAGCGTCGCGCGGCGGCACGAAGCATTGGTGCGGCGATCATCGCCTGTCTGCTATGGCCTGCTCCCGCACAGGCGCAGGATCCGGTTCGCCCGCCGAGCGTGCTCGACCGCCGTGACACCCTCGGACGTCGCCCCACGGGCGACGGGGTGCGTCAGGTTGACTCCTCGACCGCCAAGCGACTCGGGCTGCCGACCGCGCCGCGCCGGGTCTTCCCGTCGCCCGATTCAGTGATGCAATCGCTGCTCGCTCGTCGCGGGTTCGCCGTCACCCGTTTTCTGGGCGACTCAGCAACGCTGTTCGCCACCGATCAGCGCATCGTGCTCGGTGGTCGCGCCGCCACCGAGCGCGATGACGCCAAGCTCGAGGCTGAGCAGATCGTGTACGACGATGGGCGCTGCGAACTGGTTGCCCGCGGCGAGCCGCGAATGTTCGAGGCTGGCCGCATTTTGGTCGGTCGGACGATGCGGTTCGACACCTGTGGCGAACGTGGTGTGATTGGCGAAGCCTTCACCACCTTTCAGGAACTCGGTGCCAACTGGTTCGTGCGCGGCAACCTGGCGGTCGACTCGACGGGCAAGCGTCTCTACGCGGCGAACAGCGAGTTTACGGCGTGCGACCTGCCGGTGCCTCATTACCACTTCGAGTCGAAGGAGGTGAAGTGGGTGGCGCAGTCGGTTCTGGTGGCACGACCGGCCGTGCTCTACATCCGCGACGTACCGATCGTGTGGCTGCCGTTCCTCTTCCAGGACACCAAGACCGGCCGCCGTTCGGGGATACTGATCCCGCAATTCGGCTTCAATGACATCGTGCGATTCGATCAGGGATACAACCGACAGGTCACCAACATCGGGTACTACTGGGCGCCCAACGAGTACATCGACCTGACCGCGCGCCTCGACTGGTTCTCCAGCCGCTACATCCAGGTCGGTGCGGCGTTGCAGTACAACTGGCTCAATCGGTTTGTGCAGGGCGGACTGGGGTACAGCCAGCAGCGGGAGTCCGGGGGCGGCGTGAACACCCAGCTCCGCTGGAACCACAACCAGAAATTCAACGTCACCACCGCGCTCAACGTCGACGCCAGCTACGCGAGCAATACGTCCGTGTTGCAGGGGAACTCGGTCGATCCGTTGCTCAGCACCCAGCAGATCACCAGCGCCGCCAGCTTCATCAAACGATATCGATGGGGACAAGTCACAGTCGGCGGAAACCGGCGACAGAACGTCAACGACGGTAGTGGCACGATGCTGCTGCCGTCTCTTACCATTTCCCCGCGGGAGATCGCCTTCGGGTCGAAGGTTACGTGGTCGCCCAATCTTTCGCTCACCAACGAGACCCAGTTCAAGCAGCGGCTGCCGAGCTTGTTGCGCATTGAGAACGGGATCAGGGATACGCTGGCGCTCACTGCCGACTCGCGGCGCACCTCGGTCAACATCGGGACGCCGGTTCGCTTCGGGAACTTCACGTGGCGCAATACGGTGCAATTCGCTGACCAACAGGTGACCGGGCGACAGGTGTTGACTGCCCTGATTCCCGATATGAGTACGCCCGATCCGTTTGACTCGGTCACGGTGACCACGGTGCGCGGCGGGACGTTCCAGAGCACCGCCAACTGGGAGACTGGCATCAACCTGCCGCTCCTCCTCGGGCAAACTTGGAAAGTCACGCCGACTGTTGGTGTCACCAACATCGAGGGCGGTGCGCCGTTCCTCCTGCGCAATGTCGCGACCAACGGCAACTGGGTGCAGCAAGGGAAGCGGCTCCAGCTCGGCGCTACGTCGTCGCCCACTTTCTTCGGCTTCATCAACGGCGGGATCGGACCGGTTGCGCGCATTCGCCACAAGGTGTCGCCGCAGTTCGATGTAAGCTGGTCGCCGCCGGCGTCGATCTCGCAGGAATTTGCGAACGCCCTGGCCGGATCGGGTCGGGCGGTGACGTCGCTGGAACGTCCGGCCACGATGACCGCGTCGGTCGGCCTCAACCAGACGATCGAGGCAAAGCTGCGCCCCCCCGAAGGCGACACCACTGCCAATGACCCGCGATGGAAGCGAACGCTGCTCTCGATCGGCACCTCGCGCATCGCCTACGACTTCGAGCAGGCCAAGGAGCCGGGACGCACGGGATGGATCACCCCGTCGCTCTCCAACTCGCTCCAGAGCGACTTGATTCCGGGATTCCAGCTCTCGCTGACCCACGACCTCTGGGAAGGTGTGGTCGGGACCGACACCGCGAAGTTTTCGCCGTTCCTGTCGAACGTACAGGCCAATTTTTCGCTGAGCGGCAACACCTTCCGATCGGTGGGCTCGATCTTTGGCCTGGGCCGTCCTCCCGACCGTGCCCGCCTCGATTCCGGTGGCGCGCCGCTGACCCTCAGCGCCGCCAGCCCGGATCGCTTCAGGCCGGGGTCGTTCGCCAACTCCAACGCAGCAGGGGTTCCGGGGCGAAAAGGGTTCAGCGCGACGGTGAACTTCACGCTTTCGCGCACCCGTCCGTCGGGGCAGGTGACGCCACTCCCGATTCAGGACGATGGCTTCGGCGGTTTCCCGGACGATCCGTTTGGTGGGCTGCCGATCCCGCTCCCAATCTTGCCCGGCACCCAAAGCAATCTTGGTCTGAACACATCGTTCTCTCCGACCCGGTTCTGGAACGTGTCGTGGCAGACGCAGTACAACGTGACGGCCGGTCGGTTTGAATCGCACCAGCTTCAGCTCCAGCGTGACCTTCACGACTGGCGAGCGCAGTTCAACTTCGTCCGCAGTGCGAACGGCAACTTCGCGCTTTTCTTTAGCGTCTATCTCCTGAACCTCCCGGACATCAAGTTCGACTACAACCAGACGACCCTGCAGCCTTAGGTGTCCCGTTTTGGGGACACACAGCCCGGTCCGACGAGCACCATCTCCCCGTAACGCCAGTACCGTCGCGGATTCTTCGTCGGCACGCGGCATGCAAATCGGGAGCGATATCCCGTGCCGGAGTTCGACGATGCCGTGGAATCGCCCATTGTTTCTTCCCGTGATCCTGCTCGCCGTGTCATGCCAGCGCTATGACGCCCTTCCCATCGATGATCCCCTCGTTCGCCCGGCCACGCTGCTGAGTCGATCTCTTGATGGGTCGATTGCGCTCAGCTGGACCGATGAGCCGTACCGTTCCGAGCCGTTGCGGTTCCGGGCCTATCGCGTGTACAGCGCCTCCTACGACATCGACCGGGACCGGTGCGACAACATCTGGGCGCTGGAGGGCACCACGGTAGCACCTGAGTTCATCGTCGGCGCGCTCACGAACGGGCGTTCGCGATGCTTCTCCGTGACGGCGCAAGCGATCGATGGGTCGGAGTCCGCCCGATCGCCGGTACGATTTGACACCCCCCGCTATCAAGCAAATGGTGCGGCGTTGTTGGCCCGTCAGGTTGATCCAGCGCAGTCAGCATTCCGCTTCTGGCGCGACATCGACGGTGACGGCCGAGTGGTCCGCTCGGAACTTGGTCGCGTCAGCAGCGCGGGCAATACGGATTCCGACTTCGTGATCGAACGCGACCCGAGCGGAAGACTCTTTATCACCCCGGTTCGCCCGGGAACGAGGATCGCCGTGTGGGGAGATGCGCCGGTATCAACGATCACAGAGATCGACCTCGCCCCTTCGACGGGGTACACTGCCGGTGGCGTCGAAGCGCTCGCGGGGTGGGGCTACGTGGTCGAGATGGCCGGCCCCGACGGTTACAAGCGTTTCGGAGGGATGCGAGTGGTGAGTGTGGGGCAGGCTCTCGTGGTCTTCGATTGGTCCTACCAGAGCGATCCCGGAAACCCCGAACTCATCCGTGCTGAGTAGGCGGCAATGCGGGCCGACCATCCGGTCGCGCCACCGGACGCCCGATACTACCGCGGTACCACTGATGCACGACTCGGCGACGGCAACGCGAGCATGCGCTGTCTTGTGTCACTCCCTCCCCGAGCCTACTCTTCAAGCCCAAGCCACGTCGCAACTTGAGCCTCTCCTTTTCCCCGGTTGGCCATGACGCTTGACAAGCTGAAGGTCGCCGCCCGCCAACATGAGCAGCGCGACGACTGGCGCGCAGCCATTGAGCTCTACCGGCAGGCCATCCGGGAGGGAGAGGGCGGCTCCGAGGGTGCCGATCCGCAGCTCTACAACCGGATCGGGGACCTCGAGCAGAAGTCGGGCGACTCGCACGCGGCCTGCGAAGCGTGGGAACACGGTGCGACGCGCTACGCGGAGCAGGGTTTCTTCAATAACGCCATCGCGCTCTGCGGCAAGATCCTCCGCCTTGACCCGGGTCGGCATCGGACGACGCTTGAGCTCGCCCGCCTGCAGGCGCGCAAGCGCGTGATCCACGACACGGGGCTCAATCTTCGCGCCTACCTCGACCAGATGACCGCCGCCGGACACCGCGACGATGCTCGGACGGCGCTCGAGCGCCTTGGCCGCGAGTTTTTGTCGTGGATGCCGATGCAGACGTTGCTCGACGAACTTCTCGACCGGGCCCGGGAGGATGAGGACGCTGGCGATGTGCCCGACGACGATCGATCGCCAGCCCCCGCGTCGACGAGTCGTGACGGTCGCGCCGAGCGGGGCCTGGTATTTCTTGACACAGCTCCACTCACGCTGGAACGAGCCAGTGAATCCGCCGCCGTGGCGCCGGTTGGCGAGGGCATCGGGCCTGACGTCGGCGCTGGCGTGGAGATCGAAAACGGTGCTGTGCTGGGTCTCGAAACCTCCGCGACTAGTGCGGCGGATCTCGACCTGCCGCCCCCGGCCATCGTGGGGCTCGAAGAGATCTCGCCCATGTTGACGGCCGACGACGCGGTGCAGGTCGATGTCCCCGGACTCGTCGACATGGAGAGCACCATCGATGCGGTGGGAGATACGGCGCTGGTCGAGGGGTTTGACGGCACCGTGTCGATCGACGCCAGCGCCGCCGACGAGTCGGTGTCGATCGACGGCCTGGAGTCGTCCGCCTTCGAGGCGCCCGACGAAACCGTAGAGGCCGATCCGGACGTGGTGACCGGCGGGGACCTGGTCTTCATTACGCCCCCGTCTGATGATCCGCTCGACCAGCGCGTGGCCGGGCACGAGATGCTCGAACTTGGTGATCGTCCCGGTGCTATCGCGGCCCTCGAGAACTCGCTCGCGACGCACGTCGAGCGGGAGGAGTGGATTCAGGCGCTGCGTGTCGCATCCGAACTCGTCGAGGCCGATCCCAGCGCGATCCTGCGCCACCAGGTGCGCGTCGAGATGGCCGTACGCCTCCAGCATCCCGCGCGGTTGTGCGAAGCATACGCCGACCTCGGTCAAGCGCTTTTGCGTGAAGGCAGCGAGGAGAAGGCGATCGCCGTATTCCGGCGGGTGCTGGAACTCGACGAGCACCATGCCGGAGCGCGGGCCGCGCTCCGTGCCATGGCGCCCGAGCGCGAGGTGCCGCCCGGCGACGATGGCTTCGTCGATTTCGGGGCGATGGTCAACGATGATGTCGGTCCTCGGACCACGCGAATGCGCACCGAAACCACCACGATCTCGGCAAACGAAGACGAGACATTTCAGGAAGCGCTCAGCGAGTTCAAGCGGGCGCTCGACCAGAATCTCGGTGTTGAAGAGCATCAGGCTCACTACGATCTCGGCATCGCATTCCGGGAGATGGGGCTGATGGATGAAGCGATCAGCGAATTCCAGAAGGCGCTGCGCTCGCCTGAAAGCCGGATGCGCTCCTCGGAAGCACTTGGCCAGGTGTTCTTCGAGCAGGGACGGCCGGGAGTCGCCGAGGCGGTGCTTCGCGGCGTCGAGCGCGGGCCAGAGAGCGATGCCGACAAAATTGGCGTGCTGTACTGGCTGGGGCGCGCCCTCGAGACGCAGGGGCGCGGCGCCGAGGCACAGGGCTGCTTTGAGCGGGTGCTCGCCGTCGATGTGTCCTTTCTCGACGCGTCGGATCGCGCCAACCAGTTACAGTCGGACCGCAATCCGTGACCCTGCCTGAGGTCGGTCCCGTCCTGCTGGCCGATCTGCAGGCGCCGGTCCGCGAGCGACTCGGCCACGTCGAGGAAGAACTGCGGCGGATGATCGAAGCCGATCTCCCGCTGATCAATGACGTCAATCAGCACTTGCTGCGGATGCGCGGCAAGATGTTCCGTCCGACGTTGGTGCTGCTCGCTGACGAGGCCACTGGCGGACCGGGGTCATCCGCTGAGACCCTTGCGGCCGTGCTCGAGCTCATTCATCTGGCAACGCTGGTCCACGATGATTCTGTGGATCACTCAGTCCTGCGGCGCGGCATGCCGACCATCAACGCCATGTTCTCCCATCAGGTGTCGGTGATCATGGGAGATTTCCTGTACTCGCGCGCCGTTGTCGAGCTCGTCCGCGTCGGGGATCTCGATGCATTGCGCGTGATTGGCCGGGTTACGAACGACATGACAGTGGGCGAGATGCGCCAGTTGCTGGCCCACGATCCGCTGGCGTTCAGTGAGGCGCAGTACGACCTGTTGATCCGGGCCAAGACCGCGTCGCTCATCTCGGGAGCGTGTGAGGTCGGTGCCCTCGCGGCGCCCCCTGCGCAGCGGCAGGCACTGGCGCGCTTTGGTGATTTGATGGGTCGGGCGTTCCAGATCACCGACGACCTGCTCGACTACACCGCCGACGAATCGACCACCGGCAAGCCCTCGGGGCTGGACCTTCGGGAGCACAAGGTCACCCTTCCGTTGATCCATGCGCTGCCGCTCCTCCATCCGGCCGAACGCCGTCAAGTTGAGGCGTTGATGGCCGATGAGACGCCGAAGGACAGCGAGATCGGGGCGGTGATCGCGGCGGTGACGGCCGCTGGCGGCCTCGATTACGCCCGGGAGCGGGCCCAGCAGCTGGTCCTGGAGGCAGAGGCCGAGCTGGATGTGCTCGCCGCGACGCCGGCCCGCGAGACGCTGCGCGCCTGTCTTGCATACGTTCTTGATCGGAGGCGCTGATGGCTGGGCGATCCAAACGTCACACCTTTCATCTTGGCATGCTGGTGGCGGGGTTTCTGCTCGGCGGGTTTCTCTCCGCCCTGTTGAAGCGTTTCCTGCCTGAGAGCGCGGCGAGGACATTCTTCACCTACTCGGTAACACCGACCATTGGCCCTGTGTCCGCCGACCTCCTCGTGGTATCGTTCACGCTGGGTCCGATCGGGATCAACGTGTCGATCATGAGCGTCATCGGCGTGGTGATCGCGTACTACACCGCCAAGTCGCTCTTCTGAACGGGAGTTCGCACCATGCTGCCGAACATCGGCTTCACCGAGATGATGGTCATCCTCCTGATTGCGCTGCTCGTCTTTGGCGCGAAGCGCATTCCTGAAATCGGGTCATCGATGGGTAAGGGGATCCGCGAGTTCAAGCGCTCCATTTCCGACACCCAGGACGCGATCATGAAGCCGGACGACGATCGCGACCGTGTCAGTCCGCCCGCACCGAGCATGCACGACGCCGATGCGAAGCCGGAAACGAGCGGCGAGCCGAAGCGGCTGTCGCAGTAGCACGGATCGGTGCGAACCGTGAAGGAGGCCGGCATCCAGATGGATGCCGGCCTCCTTGCTTGCGAAACACCACTGCCGCTGGCGAACGGGCCGGGACGGCTCAATTACGGGGCGTGTTGCGCTCCGCCTGCGCGTTGGTCAGCAGGACCTGCGCCCGCTCGTCCTTGACCTTGGCACCGGCGCGGAGCGCGGCGAGGTACTCGCGCACCCGTTCCTGACGCGCTGCCTGAATCGCCTCGGCGCGGATCTGGTCCTTCTCGCGCAGGAATGCCGCCGAGTCGGCCGGGACCCGTCCGGTGATCTCGATCACGTAGAAGCCGTCAGGCGTGTCGAGCACACCGCTGCGCTGTCCCACCTTGAGGCCAAATGCTGCCCCGACCAGCGACGGGTTGGGGAGCGGCGGGGACACCCGGGTGAAGTCGACGAAATCGCGGTTCAGGAGGCCCATCGCCTTCGATGCGTCCGGAAGCGTCGCGCCCGCCTGGAGACGCCGAACCAGGTCGGCCCCGATCTCTTTCGCGCGTTCCTTCTTCTTGAGGTTGCGAACCTCGCTCTCGACACCCGACCGAATCTCGGCGAGCGGCGGCGTCCCGGCTTCGTGAAGCGAGTCGAGCCGGAAAACATACAGCCCCCGTTCGCCCTCGATGACCGGTGATGTTTCGCCCTTCTTCGCCTGAAACGCCCAGACGGCGGCATCGGGAATTACGTAGGTGCCGAGCTGGACCTTGCTGCCCTGCTGCACCGGACCGGTCTGGCCGACGGGGAGGCGGAGCGCGCGTGCAGCGGTGTCGAGCGCCGATGGATCGAGGCGGTCGGCACCGAGACGGTCGAGCGAATCCGCCTGCGCGTCGACGAGGTCACGGTGGGCACCAGCGAGCTCGATCGGAACGAGGATGTGACGAGCGGTGGCGCTGTCGGCGGTCCGCTTGGACACCTCGATCAGATGGTAGCCGAACTGGCTGAGCACGGGGTCGGAGAGCTGTCCCATCGGGATCGAGAAGAGCGCTTGCTCAAACTCGGCGACGGTTGCTCCGCGCGCCACGGTGCCCAGCTCGCCGCCCTGCGCCGCACTGCCGTCGACCGACTCGCGTCGGGCGACCTCGGCGAATGGCGCGCCGGCGGTGATCTCCGCGCGGACCGCGCGCGCCCGGGTGAGTGCCGCAGCCGAATCGCTGGCATCGATGATTCGCGGCACCGCCACGAAGCTCATGAACGCGGTCTTCGGGCGGGCGAAGTCTTCCTTGTTCGACTTGTAGTGGGCCTCGATCTCGACGGCGCTGACACTGACCGCGCTGTCGGCCACCACCGTGCGCGGCAGGATCGGCGTCACCAGGATCGACACCTTTTCATTTTGGTCGCGATACCGCTCCCAGAGCGCCGGATCCGAGAGGAAGACATCGGCAGTCACGTTCCGAAGCAGCTTCGCTCGCAGGATCTCATCACGATACCGCGACTCCAGAACCGGTACGAACTGCTGCCCCACTGGCGACCCCAGCCAGCGCTGGTACTTCGACATATCGAACTGGCCGTTCGTGAGAAATTGTTCTTCCTCCCGGACTTCGGGTGGTGGGACAGTCGCGATCGCCTGCGCCACTTCGTCGGCCGTGACCTTGAGCTTGTGCTTCGCGATCTCGCTGCGGAGCGCGACCTGCTGGACGAATCCCTCCCATACCTCGTTCCGTATCGCCTCGGTCTCCTCGATCCCGATGTTCGCGCCCGATTGTCCCTGACGCTGCGTGACGGTCTGCTGCACCGCTTCCTGATACGCGCGGGAATCGATGGCCTCACCATTGACCGAACCCACCGACGTTCGCGTCATGAACCCCGACGAACTTCCGGTGATGCCGCTGAGATCGACCACCATCCAGACCAGGAAGGAGACCGTAATGAGAATGACGACCGGCTTCGCGGCGTTGCGGAAAGCTTGCATGGCTTGGAGCCTGCTCCGGACAAAGAGGGAGAACAACCCTCAAAGCTAGGCGGCTATAGGGGGATCCTCAAGGAGACGAGCTGCAAGCCCCCGCCCGTTGACACCGGCCGCTTCCGGCGGGTAGAGTTGCCTTCCCGCCTGCCAACTCACCTCCCGGCCACGCCATGTCTTACAGCCCCGAATTGGCCCACTTGGCCGCCCGATGCGCCGAGCACCCTGACCGCCTCGCCTTTGCAGCGCTGGCGGAGGGATTGCGCAAGCACGGCGACAGGAACGAAGCTCGCGCGACGGTTGAGGCCGGACTGGCGCGGCATCCCGACCACCTTCCGGCACTGCTGGTGCTCGCGCGCATTCAGGTGGACGAGGGCGATCACGTCGGCGCGCAGAGTGCGCTGCACCGGGCGCTTCGGATCGACCCGTCGCATCCCGTGGTGCTGGAGACCCTCGTCCATGCGACCCGGACCGGGGGCGACCTGGCGGCTGGGCGGGCCTGGCAGGAGGCGCTTGACGCGTCGCTTCCCGAAACCATGGGCCCGGCGGACGACGACCCGATCGAGGGCTGGGGGGACGAGATGCTGCTCAGCGAATCGCTCGCGGCTCTGTACCGGCGGCAAGGTCATCTTGATCGGGCCCGTGAGGTCTATGCTGCGCTCTCGGCCCGAGACCCTGACAACAGCAGACTTGCGTCCGAACGGGATACGCTCGACGCGGAGATTGCCGCCAGCGGGCCCTTGCTGTTCGACGCTCGAGTGACCGGTGGGACGAGCCTGGCCGACTGGCTCGGAGCGATGTCTCGGGCGGAGCGAATCGAGCCGCCGGCCGCCACGGGATACGACGCGTTCGTCGGCGCCGACGCTCCCGCGGCACGGGACGTGTCTGATTTCGATGCTTTTCAGGACTGGCTCAAGGGGCTGCCACGATGACCCGGGTGATCGTCCTAAATGGCCCGAACCTCAACCTGTTGGGAACGCGGGAACCTGCGACCTATGGGACCGCAACGCTGGCGGATGTCGAGGCACTGGTGCGACAGCGCGCCGCGGTGCTTGGCGTTGAGGTCGAGTTCATCCAGTCGAATCACGAGGGCGAGCTGGTCGACGCCGTGCAACAACTTGCGGCGCGCGCCGATGGCGCGATCGTCAATCTCGGCGCGTATACCCACACCTCGCTGGCATTGCGCGACGCGTTTCTCGCGGTGCCGTTTCCGTTCGTGGAAGTGCATCTCTCCAACCTCCACCGCCGCGAGGTCGAGCGCCGCCATTCTTTGACGGCGGACCTTGCTGTCGGCCTGATCATGGGGTTCGGCCCGCGGGGGTACGTACTGGCGCTCGACGCGCTGGTCGCCGCGCTCTCCAGTGAGTGAGCGCCGGCTCGATCGCCAAGCAGCGGTACGGGCGGCCTTGACCGGAGAGGACGTCCCCTCACTCGTCATCACACACTTGCCGAATGTTCGGTGGCTCACCGGATTTACGGGCTCGGCGGGCCTTTTGCTGCTGACCCCGGCGCGCACCGTGCTGGTGACGGACTTTCGGTATGCGTCGCAGGCGCCACAGGAGGCGGCGGCGGTCGCCGAAGTGGTGATTGATCGCAATAACCTCTGGGACCGCATGCGGCGGGTGCTCGCCGCAGACGGCACCGCGTCGATCGGGTATGAATCCCATGCGGTCACGGTTCGGGACGCAGGACGAATCGCCGCGCTGGTGCCGGGCCGCGCGATTCCCCGCTCCGGCATCGTCGAACGGTTGCGCGAACGCAAGGACGAGGACGAGGTCGCCTCAATTCGCGCAGCGGCCGCGCTGGCCCACACCGCGTTGGCGGAGATTCTTCCAACGGTCCGGGTGGGGGACCGAGAAATCGACGTGGCGGCACGTTTGGAGTACGCGCTGCGCCGTCTTGGCAGCGAGTGGCATCCGTTTCAGACCATTGTTGCGACCGGCGAACGATCCGCGCTGCCGCACGCCCGCACCTCGACGCGTGCGATCGCACGCGGAGACCTGCTGCTGATCGACTATGGCGCGCAGATTGACGGGTATTGCTCCGACATTACCCGCACGGCGGTGGTGGGTGGACCGCCAGACGGAAGACAAACAGAGGTCCACGGGGCGGTGCAGACCGCGCAGCGGCACGCGCGCGAGGGGCTCCGGGCGGGGATGAGTGGCCGCGACGCGGACGCACTGGCCCGAGATCTTCTGACTGCGGGGGGATTCGCCGATGCCTTCGGGCACTCCTTGGGCCACGGGCTCGGTCTGGAGGTGCACGAAGCACCTCGGTTGGCCCCGACTGCCGACGCGGCACTCGTGGCGGGCGCGGTGGTCACGGTGGAGCCGGGGATCTATCTTCCGGGTTGGGGCGGCGTCCGGCTTGAAGATGATGTCTGGCTCGCGCCCGACGGGCCGGTCCTGCTCAGCGACGGCAACACTGACCTCCTGATCCTCGATACGTAGGCGGCAGACCACGTGGCAACGACAGCCGACATCCGCAACGGACTGGTCCTCGACCTGGACGGCAAGCTGATGCAGATCACGTACTTCCAGCACGTCAAACCGGGGAAGGGGAGTGCGTTCGTGCGCACCAAGATGCGCAACGTCCGTACCGGCGCGACCCTCGAGCGCACCTTTCCATCCGGCGAGCGGCTCCAGGCCGTCGACCTGATGCACCGTCCGATGACGTATTCGTACCGCGACGGCGATTCCTACCATTTCATGGACCTCCAGAGTTACGATGACATCCCACTCACGGCGGAACTCATTGGCGGCGACCAGCTCAAGTATCTCAAGGAAGGGATGGAGTGCACCGGGCTGCTGCATGACGACGACGTGATCCTGGTCGAGTTGCCGAATTTTGTGGAACTGGAGATTGTCGAGACCGATCCCGGTATTCGCGGAGACACCGCGACGGGCGGCACCAAGCCGGCACGACTCGAGACCGGGGCGGTTGTGCAGGTCCCCCTGTTCATCGAGCCGGGCACCCTCATCCGCGTCGACCGACGCGACGACAAGTACCTCACCCGCGTATGACACCAGAAGAAATGCAGGAACTCGCGCGCGCCATGGAGACCGTTCCCGGCCTCAAGGGAATCGACCACCGTGACGTGCGAAAGCTCGCCGCCCTCCTTCGCGACCAGCCTGAGATCGGCTCGGTCGAGCTGAAGGGGTTCTTCGGCACTGGCGTGGTGATCACCCGAACCAGCAACGGCATCGTCACCGCCGCGCCGCCAGTGCCGGTGCACGCCCCCGTTGCGGGTGCGCCGAGTCCGTCCGGACCCGGCGCAGAAGCCCCACCACCCGCCGCCGCGGCGCCCGCGACCGCGCTCAAGGAGATTCGCTCACCGATGGTCGGGACGTTCTATGCCCAGCCGGAGCCGGGCGTCGATCCCTACGTGCGGGTGGGGTCGCGTGTCACCTCCGGTCAGATGGTCTGCATCATCGAGGCGATGAAGATCATGAACGAGATCGAGGCGGAGGTCACGGGCGTCATTCGCGAAGTCTGCGTTCAGGACACCTCGCCCGTCGAATACGGCCAGGTGCTTTTCCGCGTCGACCCGAATGGCTGAAGAGGAGCCGATTCCCACCATCGGGCAGCCGATGGTCGACGACTCCGCGGCGGCTGGGTTCCAGTTCCGCACCGCGATCGTGCAGATGGTGCAGCGCGGTGCCTCGGACCTCCTCCTCAAGGCTGGCCGTCCGCCGACGATCCGCGTCGACGGGCACCTGCACATCCTGTCGATGGCGACGCTGAAGCCCGACGAGCTCAAGGCACTCACCGAGACGCTGATGACCCCGCAGCAGCTCCGCGATTTTGCCGAGACGAAGGAGGCCGACTTCGGGATCGGCGTGCCGGGAATCGGCCGCTTCCGGACCAATGCGTATCTGCAACGCGGCACGGTCGCCTTTGCGTTCCGCGCGATCCCGTACGAGGTCCGCACCATCCGCGAGCTGCTGCTCCCGACGGTGCTCGAGGAGATTGCGGCACGTCCGCGTGGGCTGGTACTCGTGACCGGCGTGACCGGCAGCGGCAAGTCGACTGCACTTGCCGCCGTGATCGATCACATCAACCGGCACCGCCGGGTCAACATCATCACGGTCGAGGATCCGATCGAGTTCCTCCACCGCGACCAGCTCGCGAATGTGTCGCAGCGCGAGGTCGGCAGCGACACCCTCTCGTTCGGCCGAGCGCTCAAGCATGTGCTGCGCCAGGACCCCGACGTGATCCTGGTCGGCGAGATCCGCGACATGGACACCATGGATACGGCCCTCAAGGCCGCCGACACCGGCCACTTGGTGCTCACCACGATTCACACCACCGACGCCACCCAGACGGTGTCCCGGGTGCTCTCGTTCTACCCGCCGCACCAGCATTCCGAGATCCGCATGCTGCTGTCCAACGCGCTCGCCGCGGTGCTGTCGTTGCGACTGATCCCGCGCGCCGACGGCAAGGGGCGGGTGCCGGCGGTCGAGGTGCTGATCAACACGGCGGCGGTGGCGGACAACCTCCGCGACACGCAACGGTCGCTGGACATCCCCGACCTGATCGCCGAGGGCGGGACCACCTACGGAATGCAGAGCTTCGACCAGTCGCTGATGCGTTGGTACCAGGAGGGCGTGATCTCCTACGAGGACGCGGTCTTTCACGCCACGAATCCCGGCGAGTTCGCGCTGCGTGTGTCGGGCGTCAATGCCGCCTCCGACCGCACCTTCTCCGACGCCATCGGCGACAAGGGCTGATGTTCCGCAAGGTTCTGGTCGCCAATCGTGGCGAGATCGCGCTGCGCGTGATCCGAGCCTGCCGTGAACTCGGCGTCGGCACGGTCGCGGTGTACAGCGAGGCCGACCGAGAATCACTGCACGTGCGGTTTGCCGACGACGACGTCTGCAT
>JBDSMU010000110.1:0-3410 GCA_039915685.1 Gemmatimonadales bacterium
CAGGTGCCGCGCTTGCGCAACACCCGGCCTTGGCCGGAACGTGAGATGCGGCACGCGTGGGGGCGGCATCGCATGATGGCCGGCGTGGGGCGGTGGTAAATTCGCCCCATGATCGCCTACGTCGCGCTGATCGCTGCCTCCGTTCTCTGGTCCATCCCCTTCCTCCTCGCCAAACTTTCCGAGCCGTGGCTCGGCACCGGCCACATGATGCTCTACCGCTTTGCCTTCGCAGCGGCTGGCTTCCTCCCACTCCTGCTCCGCTATCGCTGGAAGCTCGATCGCCGCGAGTGGCGGCTCGTCGGGTTCGCCGCACTCATTGGCGTGCCGATCCAGTTCCTCCTCCAGTTCGCCGGCGTCGCCCGGACCACCGTAGCCCACGCCTCACTGATGGTCGGAACGGCGCCGGTGCTGGTAGCCCTTGCTGCCTACTTCGTCTTCCATGAGCGGCTGGGTCGCAAGGCCTGGGGCGCCCTATTTGCCTCGACCATCGGTGTCGCCCTGATCATGGTCGGCCCGATGCGCGGGACATCAACCGGCGGCGCTACCCTCGCCGGTGACCTGCTGGTGTTCGTGTCGATGTTTGGCGGTGTGGGCTGGATCATGATCAACAAGACGCTGATGAAAACGGTGTCGCCGATCGCGGTGAGCACCCTGGTGACGCTGTCGGGCACGGCGATGCTCGCCGTCTGGGTACTCGCGACCGATGGCCCACCACCGACCTCTCTCCCTATTGGCACATGGGCTGCCCTCGCCGGAATGGGCCTCGCCGGGACGTTCTGCACCACCCTGCTCTGGAACTGGGGCCTCTCCCACGTCGAGGCCGGTCGCGCCGGTGTGTTCATCAACCTCGAACCCGTTTTCGGCACCATGCTCGGTGTCGGGATCCTCCACGAGACGCTCAACACCACCACTATCCTCGGCGGGTTGATGATCGTGGCCGCCGCGGTGGTGATCACCACCGGAGGAACCCGGCCGGCAACGGCTCCGGAGCCGCGGGTCACGCTCTAGACGGCCGAGCGTCCATTAGATTCCCCAAGCTGTTCCCTCCGCAACTGCGCCCGCTTTCAAAAATGGATGTATCCCATGGCCACCGCCGCTTTCGCCGCATTCGATGCGACCACACCCCTCCGTGCCCACACTGTCGAGCGTCGGGAGCCCGGCCCAGCCGACGTGGCCATCGACATCATGTTCTGCGGGGTATGCCATTCAGACCTCCACTTCGTGAGGAGCGAGTGGTTTCCGGTCAACTATCCCCTCGTGCCGGGCCACGAGATTGTCGGCAAGGTGAGTGCGGTCGGCAAGGATGTGACGAAGTTCAAGGTCGGACAGACGGTCGGCGTCGGTTGCCTCGTCGATTCGTGCCGCACCTGCCCGAGCTGTCAGGAGAACCTCGAGAACTATTGCAGCACCGGCATGACGATGACCTACGGCTCGCCCGACCCCAAGAGCGGTGGGATGACGATGGGTGGTTACTCGACCGCGATGGTGGTCGACCAGGACTTCGTGCTGTCGATTCCCGAAAACCTCGATCCCGCCGGTGCCGCTCCGCTGCTCTGCGCCGGGATCACCACCTACTCGCCGCTCCGCTACTGGAAGGTGGGCCCAGGGAGTAAAGTCGGTGTCGTCGGCCTCGGAGGCCTCGGTCACATGGGAATCCAGCTGGCAGTGGCAATGGGCGCCGACGTGACGGTGTTCACCACGTCGGCGGGCAAGGCTGCCGACGCGAAGGCACTGGGTGCCACCAACGTTGTGATCAGTACCGACCGCGCTGCCATGGCCTCGGCAGCGGGCACGCTCGACTTCATCCTCAACACCGTGGCGGCGTCGCACAACCTCGACCCGTTCATCGCTGCGCTCAAGCGTGATGGTACCCTTTGTCTGGTAGGCGTTCCGGCATCGCCGCACCCGTCCCCCTCGGTGATGGGGATGATCTTCGGCCGCAAGTCGATCGGGACGTCGCTCATCGGCGGGCTCAAGGAGACGCAGGAGATGCTCGACTTCTGCGGCGAGCACAACATCACGGCGCACACCGAGACGATCCGGATGGACGAGATCAACGAAGCGTATGAGCGGATGCTCAAGGGCGACGTGAAATACCGCTTCGTGATCGACATGGCCACCATGACGGCCTGACGCATGGATCTTCGCACCCAGCTCCAGGACCATCTCGGTGATGCCTTCCGGATCGAGCGCGAGCTCGGCGGTGGCGGCATGTCGCGCGTGTTCCTGGCCGAGGAAGCGCGGCTGGCGCGCAAGGTCGCAATCAAGGTGCTAAGTCCGGAGTTGGCACAGGGTCTCAACGCAGAACGCTTCGAGCGGGAGATCCTGCTGGCGGCGTCGCTGCAGCAGGCCAACATTGTCCCGGTGCTCGCCGCCGGTGACCTCGACGGCCTGCCGTACTTCACCATGCCGTTCGTCGAGGGCGAATCACTCCGCAGCCGGATCACCGCGCGCGGCTTGCCCATTGCCGAAGTGCTCACAATTTTGCGCGACGTCGCCAAGGCGTTGGCGTACGCGCACGCGCGCGGCATCGTGCACCGCGACATCAAGCCCGACAACGTGCTGCTGAGTGGTGGCACCGCAGTGGTCACCGACTTCGGGATCGCCAAGGCACTGAGCGCCTCGCGCAACGAGGTCGCCGGTGCGACGCTGACATCGGTGGGCACTTCGATCGGTACGCCGGCGTATATGGCGCCCGAACAGGTGGCCGGCGACCCGAACATCGATCATCGGGTAGACCTGTACGCACTCGGTTGCATGGCGATGGAACTGCTCACCGGACTGTCGCCCTTTGCCAACCAGACGCCGCAGCGAATGCTCGCGGCGCACCTGAGCGAGGCGCCGCCGTCGGTTGAGTCGTTGCGCGGCGATAGCCCGCCGGCCCTCAGTCGGCTCGTCGCGAAGCTGCTGCAGAAAGATCCGAACGACCGGGTGCAGTCGGCCCAGGATGTATTGCGCGCACTCGACGAGGCATCGACCAGCTCGGCACCAACGATGTCGCTCAGCGCACCCGGAATGCTGCCGAAGGCGCTGGCACTCTATGCCGTGGCGGTGGGCGCGGTGGCGATCGTGGCAAAAGCTGCGGTGGTCGGCATCGGGCTGCCGGAGTGGACCTTCCCGGGTGCGATGGCCATCATGCTGCTCGGCCTCCCGGCGCTGCTGTTCACCGCCTACGTGAAGCGGGTCGCACGCGGTGCGGCCAACGCGACGCCGACGCTCACCCCCGGAGGCACGCCGATGGGTCGGCCGCCCACCGGGACGATGGCGACGATGGCGCTCAAGGCGAATCGTCACGTCTCGTGGAACCGAACTGTACGCGGTGGTGTCATCGCGATGGGGGCGTTCGTGCTGCTCATCGTGGCGTTCATGGTGACCCGCTCAATGGGGATCGGACCGGCCGCGTCGCTCTT
>JBDSMU010000121.1:0-11228 GCA_039915685.1 Gemmatimonadales bacterium
CTTCGGAAGGCCGAATCATGAACATGAGCATGATGAATCTCTGGAACGACGCCGGCATGTTCGCGCGTGGCGTGATCGTCGTCCTGGCGATCATGTCGATCTACTCCCTGACGGTCTCGATGCAGAAATGGCTCAAGGTCCGCAAGAGTGAGAAAGCGACCCGTGAGTTCGCACCGAAGTTCTCTCAGGCGATCCAGGAAGAGAACCTCGACCAGGCGATCGCCCTGGCCGAGAAAATGAAGGACTCGCACGTCGCTCGTGTGCTCGGCGGCGCGCTCTCCGAGGTGAAGCCGCTGCTGCGTGACCGCGCCACGATCACCGCCGCCGACATCAATTCGGCCGAACGGGCAGTGGAGCGGCAAATGCTGATCGTGCTGGCCGAGTTCAAGCGGGGCTTGGGCGTGCTCGGTACGGTCGCGTCGACTGCGCCGTTCGTCGGTTTGCTCGGAACAACCATGGGTATCGTGAACTCGTTCGCCGCGATGGGCGAGGCGGGCGGGGCGGCCGGTGGCCTCGCCGGCATCTCGGCTGGTATTTCCGAGGCGCTGATCACCACGGCCTTCGGCCTGATCGTGGCCATTCCGGCGGTGTGGCTCTACAACTACTTCACGACCAAGGTCGATAATCTTTCGGTTGAGATGACTTACACGTCGAAGGAACTGATCGACTACCTCATCAAGAGCGTCGGCAGCGAGTTTGGCCGGTCGATCTTCACCAAGGAATTCCAGGCGCAGAAGGCGGTGACGGGCAGTGGCCACATCCACGGGTAGTCGCGCGAAGGTGAATGCGAACATCAACGTCACGCCGATGATCGACGTGATGCTGGTGCTCCTGATCATCTTCATGATCGTGACGCCGCTCGTGGCTGCTGGTTTCCAGGCGACGCTGCCTATTGCGGCGAACACGTTCGACAGCAAGGAAGAGGAAGATGAGATCATCCTCGGCATGGACGTCACGGGGAACTACTTCCTCGACGGCCTGCCGGTTGCCAAGGAGCAGATCGAGGCCCGGCTTCAGGCGCTCTATACCAACCGCGAGAAGGACAAGCTGATCTACTTCAAGGCGCATTCGGGCCTGAAGTACGCCCAGGTGCAGGAGGCCGTCGAGATGGCCCGCCGGTCCGGGGCCCGCGTTCTGGTGGCGATCATGGACAAGAAGGGCGGCCCGATGGGCGGGGAGGAGAAGTAACATGGCCATGGCAGCCGGCGGTGATTCGGGCGAGGTCAATTCGGATATCAACGTCACGCCGATGATCGACGTCCTCCTGGTGCTCCTCATCATTTTCATGATCGTGCAGCTCGTGGTACGACCGGTCGTCGAGATTCAGATTCCGCCGGTCGAGACCGCAGTCCAATCGTCGGAGCAGAGTCTGCAGATTGTGCTTGAGCTTCGCGACGACGGGTCGTACATCATCAATGGAACCACGTATCCGAAGGCGAACCTCGACCAGGCGATCCACACGATCTATGACATTCGCCCGGCCAAACTGATCTTCGTCAAGCCGGGGCCGAATCGCCTCTATGGCGACATCATCGAGGCGATCGACATCGTGAAGGGTGCCGGGGTTGAAGTGGTGGGTCTCACCCCGATCGAGGCGAACTGAGCCCCGTTCGATGAACATCCATGCAGCACACGACGCGGATGCCCCCCCACGGGGCGTCCGCGTTCGTGCATCGCTCCCGACCCGACGAGAACGGACGACCGCATCATTCCTGCTATCGGTGCTGCTCCACGGCTCGATCATCGTGCTCGCCGTGATCGGCACCGCCACGATCGCGGAGCCGCGCGCGGGGGCACTGAGCGAGGCGATCCTGGCGCGTGCCGGCGGGGGAGGCGGCGGTCAGGGTGGTGGCACTTATATCGCCGTCACGCCACCGCGAACGGCGGCTCTGACCCCGGTCGCTGTCGAGCCAGCCGTGGTGCCGACGGTGGTGCCCCCACCCGTTTCGGCGCCGGTAGTACCGGCGCCTGTTCCTCCGCCGCCACCAGCCGCCGCGGCTGACACTGGCCGACCGACCGTGGCCGCTGCCGGAAGCGGCACCGGTGGCGGGACCGGTGGGGGCCAAGGGACCGGTCAGGGCACGGGAATTGGAAGCGGAACCGGCGCCGGGAGTGGCGGAGGCACCGGCGGTGGTGCCGCATTGGGCTCACGCGGCACCGACCCGGTGTCCCGCCAGTTGATGTTGCCACCCCTCGATTCACCCAAGTCGTTGCGCGGACGCACGGTCGCCGTCACTTTCGTCGTGTCGGCCGAGGGAAGGGTCCTCGACATCGCCGTCGTCCCACCGATTGCAGACCGCGGATTCTCCAGAAAGTTCGATGAAGTGATGCGCTCGTACCGATTCTACCCGGCGCGAGATCCCTCGGGCGCTCCCGTGCCCGGTACGACCACCGTGGATGTCACCTTCTAGGGAGCGCCATGTCCGGACTTTTCAGCCGCAAGCCGATCGCCGAAGAAACATCACGCGGCCTCGTTCGTTCGCTCGGTGCCGGCGACCTGATCATGCTCGCCATCGGCGCCGTGATCGGCGCCGGCATCTTCGCTTCGCTCGGTACCGCGGCGGCGGGCGAAACCGGCCCGGGTGGCGAGGTGATCCGCGCCGGGGCTGGCCCAGCTCTGGTCCTTTCGTTCATCCTGCTCGGCGTCGTCTGCGGCCTCGCCGCGCTCTGCTACGCCGAGCTCGCATCGATGATTCCGCAGGCAGGATCGGCATATGCCTACACCTACGCGACGCTAGGTGAATTGATGGCCTGGGTGATCGGCTGGGCGCTCGTGCTGGAGTACGCGATCGGGAACGTGGCGGTGGCGGTGGCGTGGAGCGGCTACTTCACGTCGTTGCTTTCGGGATGGGGAATCTTCCTGCCTGGTTGGCTGACACACGGGTACTTCCAGGTGACACTCGGTAGCGACCCCGCGATCCGAGCGCTCGCCGAAAGCGCCCCGCACTTTGCCGGATTCCCGATCCTCGTCAATCTCCCAGCGTTTGCCATCACCGCCCTCGTGACCGGGGTGCTGTTGATGGGCGTGAAGGAGAGTGCCCGCGCCAACGCGGTGATGGTGATTCTCAAGCTCCTCGTGCTTGCGTTCTTCGTCGTCGTCGGCTCGAGCCACATCGATCCTGCGAACTACAAGCCCTTCGCGCCGAACGGATTCCGCGGTATCCACCAGGGTGCCGCAATCGTCTTCTTCGCGTACATCGGCTTCGACGCCATCAGCACCGCCGCCGAGGAAACCAAGAACCCACAGCGGAATCTTCCGCTCGGTATCCTCGGCGGGCTCGGTATCTGCACGCTGATCTATGTGATCGTCGGCGTCGTCGCAACGGGCCTCGTGCCATACCAGCAGCTTGCCGGCGCTGACCCACTTGCCCGCGCGCTCGAGATCGCCGGACTACCCACGGCGAGCTGGATCGTTGCCGCCGGAGCGGTGGTGTCGATGACCGCGGTGCTGCTGGTGTTCCAGTACGGCCAGACACGCATCTTCTTCGGCATGGGCCGCGACGGATTGCTCCCTCGTTGGTCCACCAAGGTGCACCCGCGCACCCGGATCCCGCACATCAGCACCATCCTGATTGGTGTGGTTGTGGGTGTCGGCGCACTGATCGCCGAAGAAAACAGCATCTACGACTTGGTCAACATCGGGACGCTCGCCGCATTCTTCCTGGTTTGCATCGGCGTACTGGTGCTGCGGATGCGTGAGCCCGCGCTGGTGCGTCCGTTCCGTGTCCCGATGATCTGGTTGGTTGCGCCACTCGGCGCGCTCGCCTGCCTCTTCACGATCGCTGGGCTGCCGTCGCGAGCTTATCAGATGTTCGGCTGGTGGATGGCCGCTGGACTGATCTTCTACTTCCTGTACGGCTACCGGCATTCCGTGCTGCGGACCGGGAAGCGGGTGCCCGTGGAGGAGTGGGAGTTCAAGGGTTGAAAGGTTGAAAGGTTGAAAGGTTGAAAGGTTGAAGGGTTGAAAGGTGATGTCGCGGTTCGCCTGCTGGCTGCGTTAACGGCCCGTCAGCCCGCGAGGTGCGGGGGGTCCGTCAGAGGAGGCTCGGATCATAACGGTGCCGAATGGGCGGGCTTCCGAGCCGACGGTTGACGGATCCCACGACCGAGCCGCGTGACGGACTTCTCACCCCGCCAGAACGATCGCCCCGCGGCACGGGTCAACCGCTTTCCGGATTACCGTGACACCCGCAGCTTCGAGCGCGTCGGCAAGACGATCACGCAGCGGCCGCCCCGGGGCCAGCAAGCCGCCTGAGAGCGCCACTGGCATCGGACCCGCTCCGGCGGCCGTTGCCAGGGCAGCGAGCGCTTCCAACGCGGCGCTGCGCAACTCGGTCGCCACCGCGTCACCTTCATCGGCGCAGGCAATCACTGTCGGCGCCAGCGCAGCGACATCGGCTGCGCTCGCTGTGGTTGACCATCGCACTAGCGCAGCGACTCCGGGCACCTTTGCGGCGGCGGGAAGGCGTTCGGCAAGGCGTGTTGGTGGGCCGATGCTGTCGTGCATCAAGCCAACGGCCTCGAGTGCGCGGAGCGCGAGCCAGTACGCGGAACCTTGATCGCCCATACGCCATCCGAGTCCGCCGACGCGACGCATCGTTCCGGCGTTGTCGAGCGATATTGCGATGCTTCCGGTTCCCGCAATCACCAGTACGCCCGCTCCACCGCTGAATGCCGCGGCACGGGCGAGTTCTGCGTCGCCCACCACGATCACCTTCCACGCCAGTCGGTGGCGTTCGAGCGCTGCCCGCAACTCCTCGCGTTCGGCTGATCGGCCAGCGCCCGACGCACCCACGACGAACGCATCGGCCCTCGGACCGTCCTCGCGCAGCAGCAGCGGCCGCGCCAGCTCGGCGAGGCGTTCCGCCAGCGCCTCGCCGCTGCCCGCCCGCATCGGTCCACCTCGTCCCTCGGCCCGCGCGCGTTCCACGTCGCCGCGGAAAAGCGCGACCCGGCTCGACGTGCCACCGACGTCGGCGCCGATGACAATCATTCGGTGGCCGGTGCGCGCATCAGGCGTGACGCGAAGAGCGCCGTGATGAGCATGACGGTGGTGCCGAGGGGCACGTACCATGGCCAGGCGAGTTCACCGAGTGGTGCGAGCGCCGGTATGCCCGCGCCTGCGATGCGTTTCGCAAAGACCGTGATTACCATGAACATCATTGTGATACACGCGGCCGCGATCAGGTGGGCGCCACGGATCCGCTCGCCCATACCGGAGAGCAAGTAGGCGCCGAGCAACACACCGTACGTCACTGACGCGATCGACAGGGCGAGTACCACGGCGGGCGTGTCGGTGCCGGCGGTGAGCCGGTAGAAGCCGAGTGCCGCAAGCACCAGCAGCGTGCCCCACGCCAGTGACACCAGGCGCCCGACCCTGAGAAGCTTGGCAGGATCGCGTTCGCCGGTCCAAGTCGCGTAGATGTCGTGGGTCAGTGACGACGCCAACGCGTTGATCGACGACGACATCGTGCTCATCGCCGCGGCGAGAATACCGGCGATCACCAGGCCGGCAAGGCCCTGCGGAAGATATCCCAGGACGAACCGCCCGAAAATTTCGTTCGATGGCGTCGAGTCTGGGGCGAGCTGCGCGGCCCAGATCGCCGTACCCACCAGCAAGAAGAGCAGGAACTGGGCGATCACCAGCACTCCGGAGCCGATCAGCGCAACCCGCGCGTCGCGAAGCGAACGGGTCGCGAGGAGGCGCTGCACGATCAGGTGATCGGTACCATGCGATGCTGCCGACAACATCGCGCCGCCGATAAGTCCGCCGACCATCGCGTACGGCGCGGTCCACGAGAAACGCCAGTCAAAAATCCGCAGCTTGTCGGCGTCCTGGGCCATCGAGAGCATCGGACCGAAACCGCCCACGAGCCCTGAGGCGATCCAGATCGCTGCGATGCCGCCCGCGATGTAGACCGCGAGCTGCACGACGTCGGCCCAGATCACCGCCTTGATGCCGCCGAAGTAGGTGTAGATGATGGTGAGCACACCCATCGCCACGATCGCGGCGGGGATGCTCCAGTTGGTGAGCAGCGACAGAGGGATTGCGCCGGCAAAGATCCGCACTCCGTCCCCAAGGAACCGGGTGACAAGGAACACCAGCGAGAGTGTCCGACGGGTGTTGGCGCCGAACCGCGTTTCGAAGCGCGCGTATGCGGTCTCCTGCTCGCCCCTGAAGTACCCCGGGAGAAGCCAGATCGCGACCGCGATCCGCCCGATCAGGTAGCCGATCGGCAGAATGAGGAACGTGAGATCGCCGCGCGCACCGATCGCTGGCGTCGAGATAACGGTAACCGCCGACGTCTCGGTGGCCACGATCGAGAGCATGATCGTCCACGCCGGGAGGTTACGGGCGCCGAGGAAGTAATCGCTGGTCGATTGCTGACCGCGGGACATCCAGAAGCCGATGCCGAGGGTGCCAATGAAGTAGGCGACGACGACAGCGAGGTCGATCGGGGTCACGGGCAGCTCGGGCGGCAGGAAGGGGTCGTCGCAGGCCAGATTTCACGGTGATGATAACCGGCAAACAAAAAACCGGCACCGTTTGTCGGTGCCGGTTGTTGCCCGCTGTCCCGGCTCGCCGGGGCAGCCGTGTCAGGCGTTGAAGCTGCTCCCACACCCACACCCACCGGTGGCGTTTGGGTTGTTGAACGTGAAGCCGCTTCCCTGCATGGCCGTCACGTAGTCGATCGTGATCCCGTTGAGGTACTGGGCGGAGAACGCGTCAACGAACACCCTCACGCCATTGACCTCCGACGACATGTCATCCTCGACCGGGTTGTCCTCGATATTGAGCGAGTACTTGAAGCCCGAACATCCGCCCGGCAGAACCGACACCCGTAGTCCCGCCGTGTCGACCGGTACGCCGTCGGCGCTCATGAACTTCTGCACTTCGGCGGCCGCTTGCTCGGTGATCGTCAGCACGAACCCTTCGGGCAACGCCTGAATCGTCTCGCTCATTTTCTGCTCCAGAAAGAACCTGCTGCAAAATCACCCCGCCCGGTGGCAGGGTCAATGATCAAAAACGTCGGCGTGGCAGGGTCAGTTCCCGCCGTGCGCCGCTCGGGGCGGGGCATCGGGGAAGAGTGCCCGCATGACCGCATCGGCCACGACCCCGCGGATCTGTCCGAACTGCGGGGTGTTGCGGGTGGGATGCACCCTGTTGGTAAGCAGGACAATCACCACGTCGCGGGTTGGATCGACCCAGATGCTGGTGCCGGTGAAGCCGGTATGGCCGAAGCTCCGCTCAGACATGATCGTGCCTGAACTGCTGATCCCCGATGGCGTGTCCCAGCCCAGCCCCCGCGACGACCCCGCCGGATGGTCCTGGCGAAGGGTCCAAGTGGCGAACCCCTTTGGCGGTCGGGGCGCTCCGTCCACCGTTTCGCCCTTAGACCCTGCCATCGCCCATTCGCTGAAACGCAGCACATCCTCGGCGTCACTGAAGAGTCCGGCGTGCCCCGACGCGCCGTCCAGCCGACTGGCGTTCTCGTCATGCACTTCGCCGCGCAGCATCCGGCCGCGCCAGGGATCCTGCTCGGTGGGCGCAATCACGCTGCGCCAACTGGCGGGCGGCAGATAGCGGGTGCGAGCGAGACCGAGAGGTCCAGCCACACGTTCGGCGAATAGCTTGTCTATCCGCTTGGCGTACAGCGACTCGAGTATCGTGGCGAGGGTGATCGCTCCCAGGTCGGAATACACCATGCGCGAGCCGGGAACGGTGTCCAAGTCGCTGATCAGTGCAACGTGGATCGCACCGCTGCGCCCCCGCGCCTGAAGCCAGAGCGGCCGGTGCGCAGGCATGCCGCTGTCGTGCAGGAGGAGATCGCGCACGGTCACGCGATCCTTGGCGCCCCGCCCGGCCGCGAAGCGTGGCAGGTAGCGTACCACCGGCGCGTCAAGGTCAAGCCGACCGTCGTCCACCGCCATCATCGCGAGCGTGGTTAGTGCGACCACTTTCGTGAGCGACGCCATATCATAGACCGCCTGGCCGTCGGGGCGGGTGGCGTCGTCCTGAGCAAGCCGGCCGGTGCCATATATGTACCGTTCACCCCGGATCGACACGGCGAGCACGGCGCCCGGGAACGCGCCGGCGGTGACCGCCGAGTCAACCGCTCGCGCCGCGGGAGCGAGGCGCGCCGCGAGGGGCGCCGAGATCGTGATCGGCGTGCTTGAGGGCGGGCCGGTGTGGCAGGCAATCGTGACACCGAGCAACGCCAAGGCGGCGCGGGATGCGATGGGCATCACGGGCGCGACGTCGGCATCACGATGCCCGCTTGGATCGGCCACGACGGCGGGATCGGGATCGGTGCCTTGCCCGTGATCGCAATCCCACCGGTTAGCGCAGCACCCACAGCCGACTCCACGACCGGCGTATTCGACCATCCGATCAGGTAGCTGCCGGCGGTCGGGACCTGCGCAATGATGTAGGGCGACCCAAAGGAGACCAGTACTGTAGGACGGCGGCGTGCAAGCCGGGTGAGTAGGTCGGCGGTCGGCTTGGCCAGGCCGATTGTGCCCTGATACGAACCCCAGCGCACCGAGGTGGCGAGGACGGTGTACTTCGCGGCGCTGATGATCGAGTCGATCCTGCGAAGATCGCGCGCCGTCGGCTCGGCGGGCACGACCACTGGACTGACCGTGTGACCGCCGCGCCGGAGTGCCGCCGCGAGGGTGGCGCCCAGGGTCGTCGAGCCGACCGTCACCAGCGCCACGCGCTGCGGGGCAGCGCGCAGCGCGGCCACCGTGCCGCCTGCGTCCTTCAGCAACACCAGGCTGCGCTCGGTGATGTCCCGCGCGATTGCCTTGTGCTCCATGTTGCCTACCAGCGTCGACACCGCAGTGAGGTCGACATCGCGGCGTTCAAAGAGTTCCATGCGCGCCTTCAGCTCGAGGATCTTGCGCACCGACCGGTCGAGGCGGGTCATCGAGATCCGACCACGCTCAACCGCCCGGGTCACCGCGATGATCGCGGCGGCCGGGTCGGCCGGCATGAGCAACAGGTCGCTGCCCGCCTCGAATGCCCGGATCACCGCCTCGTCGGCGCTGACTTCCTTCGCGATCCCGCCCATGTCGAGTGCGTCAGTGGTGATCAGTCCCTCGAAGTGCAGCGAGTCTCGAAGTATTCCGGTGAGGATTGCAGGAGAAAGTGTCCCCGGAAGCCGCGAGCCATTGTCGAGTGCCGGGAGCGCGATGTGCGCCGACATCACCGCATCGACCCCTGCATCGATCGCCGCACGGAACGGCACCAGTTCGAGGGAGTCGAAGCGCGCCC
Source organism: Gemmatimonadales bacterium (assembly GCA_039915685.1). Taxonomy (GTDB): domain Bacteria; phylum Gemmatimonadota; class Gemmatimonadetes; order Gemmatimonadales; family GWC2-71-9; genus Palsa-1233. The sequence continues at coordinate 9,278 of JBDSMU010000121.1, forward strand.
ACGGCGCGGTGATCACCGGCATCGACAGGTGGGAATCGGTTTCGGTGTCGCCATGTCCGGGGAAATGCTTCGCGGTCGAGAGGATCCCGCCGTCGCGCATCCCGCGCACGGTTGCGGCCACCATCCGAGCCACGGCATTTTGATCGGCGCCGAACGAGCGGGTGTTGATGATCGGATTGGCGGGATTGCTGTTGACGTCGGCGACCGGCGCGAACGCCAGGTGGACACCGACGGCGCGCCCTTCCACCGCGGTGATTCGACCGAGCTGGTACGCATCCTCGGTGCGCCCGGTGGCGCCGATCCCCATCTGGGTTGGAAACGCCGTGCCTGCTGCGATCCGCATCACGATTCCGCCCTCGAAATCTGCGGCGATCAGGAGTGGGAGTGGCGCGTGACGCTGCAATGCGTTCAACTTCGACGCGATGTCGAGCGGTGTGCCGGTCGATATGATGATGCCACCGACCTGAAGCGAGTCGACCCACCGGTACGCACGGCGCATCGATGGATCGTCGGCCGAAACGTAGTCGCCGAGAAGCCACGGCATCACGAGTTGCGCCACTTTCTGCCGCGTGGTGAGGCGCGCCAACGTCGCGGTGACGCTGTCCGATGGCGCGGGAACCAGAGCGACCGCAGGCGGGTTGCGTGTCGGCTGGGGGCCTATCACCCTCGGTTCTGGCGTGCGGGAACAGGCCACAACACCAAGCATCAGCACGAGCACGGAGGTCGGATGAAGTTTCACGGGCAGGTCGCCAGCAGATGGTGGTATGGCAGCGCGACGCTCATCGTCGCGTGCACGGGCGCGGCACGAACGTCGCCGGCACCGGAGCGCGATGCACCCGCGGTGGTCGAGTCCGCCCCGGTTGAAAGTCGCGTGGTGCGGCCGGGAATCGACGTGCTCCTCACCGACTCGATCGCGCTGATTCGGGGCCGCCGGGTCGGGTTCGTGGCCAACGTCAACGCCGTGGATCGCAACGGCCGCAGCGCCATTGAACGCCTCCGCGAGTCGGGAGTGGAGTTGGTCGCGCTCTTCGGGCCCGAGCACGGACTCGAGGCCAACGCCGCGCCGGGTGAGAAGGTGGCGTCGTCGGTCTACCGCGACACGCGCATCCCAATCTACTCGCTCTACGGGTCGACTCGCGCGCCAACCACCGCGATGCTGCAGGGAATCGACGTGATGCTGGTCGATCTGCCCGATGTCGGTGCACGCTACTACACGTGGCTCGCAACGACGGTCGAGGTGATGCAGGCGGCTGGTGCGCACGGGATTCCGGTGATCGTGCTCGACCGTCCCAATCCGATCAACGGTGTGATGCAGGGAAATGTTCTCGACCCCGCGTTCTCGTCGTCAGTCGGGCGACTGGCGGTGCCGATGCGCCACGGACTCACGCTCGGTGAACACGCCCTGCTCGCGCGCGCCGATCTCAAGGTCGATGTCGCCCTGAAGGTGGTCCCTGCCGATGGTTGGACCCGTGACATGCCTTTCGCCGACACCAGGCTCCCGTTTCTCCCGCCCAGCCCGAACTTGCGCGATCTCGACGCGCTCTTCCACTATCCGGGAACCTGCCTCTTCGAGGGGACCGCGCTGTCAGTGGGCCGGGGCAGCGACGCACCGTTCCATCAGGTGGGCGCACCCTGGCTCGACACCACGGCGGTCCTTGCACGAATGCGTGGCGCATCGCTCCCCGGTGTCGCCTTCCGAGGCGTGCGATTCACTCCGGTCCAGCCGGGCGACGCCAAGTTTGCCGGAACGTCGCTCCTCGGCGTGCGACTCGATATCACCGACCGGACTCGGTACGATCCGGTCCGCACTGCCATCCATCTCCTCGCCGCGATCCAGGCGGTGCATCCGACGCTGGTTCGCATCGGCGGGTCGTTCGACCGCCTGGCTGGTGGAACTGCGCTTCGGATTGCACTGGTGCGCGGCGACGCGCCGGATGCGATCGTCGCGACC
>JBDSMU010000142.1:0-3838 GCA_039915685.1 Gemmatimonadales bacterium
GCGCCGCGCTGCATGTGCAATGCACGGGTCACTTCGGCGAAGCCGGTCGATATGCGATCTTCCTCGATCGGCCCCGGCCCGAGGCGGCGCATCCGCCCATTGCTCGAGAGCGCGAAACGGACGGCGACGTTCCCGGAATCAGCCCGCGGGAGCAACAGCGTCATCCCGAGGTCGGCGCGCCTGCTGGCCAAGCCCTCACGAAATGCCGTGCCCCGCGGTGTGACCGCGGCACCGAGTGTGCCGCCCTGCCGGTCGTCGTAGCCATAGCCCGCAGTGACGAAGAGCGCTCGCCCTTCGGCATCCTCCGCCACGAAACGCGGGCGCAGACCCCAGCGCCGTGCGCGTGGCTGATCGGACCACCCGTCTCGGTCGGGATCGGAGGCGTCCTGCACGGTGCCGGATGCAAGCAGCGATGCACCCGATTGCTCGGAGAATCGTCGGCTCAGCCATGTGGCGGCGTCGGTGACGCCCATCGTCCGCCGGTTGAGCAGCAGTTCGTTCCTTCCCGTCGGCGCCTTCGACACCAGGTTGATCACGCCGCCGAGCGCCTGGCCGCCGTAAAGCGCCGATGCAGCGCCCTTGATGACTTCGACGCGGCGAAGATCGACGGGGGAGATGTCGAGGGGGCCGAGCGCGCTGGCGGCACCTCCATACAATGGCAACCCATCGGCGAGCATGGCAGTGTATTGCCCTGGCAGGCCGAGAATCCGCACGCTTCCAGTCCCGAGGGTCGGCGACGCGTTCTGGACGCGAAGGCCGGGGGTCTCGTTCAGCAGCATGGTGATTCCGCTGGGCGCCATCAGCGTATTCTCGTCCACCTCCATCTCGTCGATCACCTCGACTCGAATGGGTGTCTCGCCGGCGAGGCGCTCGATACGCGCTGTCGAGACGAGCTCGGGCAACATTTCCGCCATTCTCTCCATCGCGAGGTCGATGGTCAATTCGATGGTGCTGTCGGCGATTACGGTCACGCTCAAGCGCGTGGGCACATACCCGATGCGCGCCACGGTGAGCGTGCGCCGGCCGGTTGGCAGCACGAGCCGGGCGCGGCCGGCAGGGTCCGTCGTGGCGCTGCGACTGCCGGACCTGATGAGCGCGCCTGCGATGGGTCCCATCGGTTCCTTCACCGAGACCGCGACGGTGCCGGAATCAGGCTGCTGGGCGACGAGTGCCGCTGAACCAGTTGCCAAAACCATTGCCGCCAGTACGACGAGGCGCTTGATCATCGGACCAAGTTAAGCGGGCGCTAGGACTCTCAGCGGGCTCGCCGCTGAGTCGGCTGCATCGGTGACGACGGCATATGCCGCACTCCCTGCCGGGCGTTAGCTTCAAGTGGGGGGATGCCCATGACACACGTCGCCTCGCCGACCGCCTCGCCGACATCAAGATGCACGACCGCATCTAACGTCCCACCTTGAGGTCGCATGAGCTCAGTTGAAGAAAAGTTCGCGAAACTCGGAACCGAGCACGCTCCAGGACAGGAAGTGAGGCTGGGCGGTGAACTCCCTGACTCTGCGCTACGCGGCGGGCTGTTGTCGGGGGTAGCCGTGGACTTCTCGCATGGTGATGTGAACGACACTGCGTTTCCGCCTGCGCCCGGTGCCCTTGAAGCTTTTGTCGAGGGTGAAGGTCGGGGCAGCGAGCAGGCCTATTCAGAGTACCGCGGTGGTGCCGAGCTGCGAGATGTTATTGCTCGGAAGCTCGCCGCGTTCACTGGGTGTCCGATTGCGGCATCCGACGAGTTGATCATCACGCCCGGTACCCAAGGCGCGCTGTTCCTCGCTCTGGGTGCAACGGTGACTGCCGGGGACAGGGTCGCGATCGTTCGCCCGGACTACTTCGCAAACCGCAAGCTGGTGGACTTCCTCGGCGGCGAAGTGGTGCCGGTGCGGCTCGACTATCTGGCGGAAAGCGGCAGGGCAGGGGTAGATCTGCAACAGCTGGAAGACGCGTTCAAGTCCGGTGCCCGGGTGTTCCTCTTCTCCAATCCCAATAACCCGATTGGAGTGGTCTATTCGCCAACGGAGATTGCCTGCGTCGCCCAGATGGCCAATCGATATGGCGTCACGGTGATCGTCGATCAACTGTATTCGCGGTTGGTGTACTCGGGTCACTCCTACACACACCTGTGTGCGTCGAAGATTGCCGCCGACCAAGTGCTCACGATTATGGGACCGTCGAAGACGGAATCGTTGAGCGGCTACCGCATTGGTGCGGCGTTTGGTGCCTCGTACCTCGTGGATCGCGCGGAGATGCTGCAGGCCATTGTATCGCTGCGAGCGCCAGGGTATTCGCAAGGCGTTTTGCGAACCTGGTTCGATGAGCCGGAAGGCTGGCTCGCAGAACGTACGATGCGGCATCAAGCCATTCGCGACGACCTGATCGCCTTGCTGCGCGCCGTCCCTGGGCTCACGGTTTGTACGCCCGGCGCGGGCAGCTACCTCTTTCCGAAATTGCCGGCGCTGAGCATCGGGTTGCCCGACTTCGTGCGGGCGCTTCGGATACAGGCCAATGTTGTTGTGACGCCCGGTACTGAGTTCAGCCCTGATGCGACCGACAGCATCCGGCTGAACTTCTCGCAGAATCATCAGGCCGCGGTGCAGGCCGTTGTCCGCATCGTCCAGTTGATCGAGCGCTACCGGTGAGCGAAGGAGACCACGTGATCACCGCCCCCATGCCAGCCCTCCTCGGGCTCGGCTTCGTCACCGATTTCCTCGACACGCTCGGGATCGGCTCCTTCGCCACCACCACCGCCGCCTTCGTTCAGGGGCGCCTAGTGGATGACGGGGACATTCCCGGCACCCTCAACGTCGGGCACGCAGTTCCAACTATGTCCGAGGCGATCATCTACATCATCCTCCTCGGCGGACTCATCGACGTCCCGACCATCGTTAGCATGGTCCTCGCGGGCGGGCTAGGGGCGTGGCTCGGGTCAGGAGTGGTGGTACATTGGCCGCGCCAGACGATCCAGCGCGCGATGGCGATCGCCCTCCTGATCACCGCCGGCCTCATGACCATGCGCATGGTCGCGGACCTTTCGCTCGGCGCTGGTACAACCGGACTCGCTGGCACCGCGCTCATCATCGCGGTACTTGCCAGTGTCCTGATCGGCTCACTCACCAGCCTCGGCATCGGCAACTACGCTCCGACCATGGCCGTCACATATATGCTCGGGATGAACGCAAAAGCGGTGTTCCCGATCATGGCCGCTTCGGCTGCGGTCATCCTGCCGGTAGCGGCCATCCGGTTCTATCGATCTGGTCGATTCAATCGCCGAGTGGCACTCGGACTCACCTTGGGCGGTCTCCCCGGCGTGTTCGTCGCTGCGTTTCTGGTGAAGGAGCTGCCGCTGGACGTCGTCAAGTGGGTCGTGGTCGTCGTGCTGCTCTACACGTCGGTGTCACTCTGGATGTCATCCCGCAAGACCACGGAGAACGCCTCCGCATGAAAATCACGGGCATTCGCGCGTACCAGATCGACCTGCCGCTTCGTGAGGGTAACTACAACTGGTCAGGTGGCAACTCGGTGAGCGTGTTCGACTCAACGGTAGTTGGCGTCGAGACGGATGCCGGGCTCACGGGATGGGGAGAAGTGTGCCCCCTTGGTCCTGCGTACCTGCCGGCGTACGCGCGTGGCGCACGCGCGGGCATCACCGAACTCGCTCCCCAGCTCCTCGGTGCCGACCCGCTGGCGCTGGGTGAGCTCAACGAGCTGATGGATCGGGCCATGCGCGGTCATCCGTACGTCAAATCCGCCATCGACATGGCGTGCTGGGACCTGCTCGGCAAGGTGAGCGGGCTGCCGGTCGCGACGCTGATGGGTGGACACGTCGGCGCGG
>JBDSMU010000154.1:0-13768 GCA_039915685.1 Gemmatimonadales bacterium
CCATCACGAATCGAGGGGGTGAACGGCGCCGAGTGCCATTCTTCCACCGGATCGACGGGCTGCACATCGTAGTGCCCGTAGATGAGCAGCGTTGGCGCACCCGGCACGTGCGGCCCCTCGCCCCACACCACGGGATGCCCCTCACCCTCGATCAGCTGCACCTTCGGGCATCCAAGCCGGAAGAGCTGATCGACGAGCCATTGCGCCGCACGACGGCAATCCTCGGCGTGATCAGGCAGCGCGCTGATACTGGGAATCGAGAGAAACTCGTTCAGTTCAGCGAGCATTCTCGGCTGTTCGCGCCGGACGAAATCATGGTCCATCGGGTACCTCGGTGGGCACGGGTGATGCCGACGAATCGGCAGGATCCGGCAAATTGAGCATGACCCGTAGCCGCTGGAATCCCTGCGGACCCTGGGCGTCCGCCACCAGGCTGGTCAGCCGATAGAGCGCGACCCGGAGATCGCGTCCATTCTGGTAGTCCCACGCGTCGAAGACATCGAGGTTGGTTCGGTAGAGCCGGACGCCAAGGAGCGCAGCGTTGTTGATCGGCCGCCCACCGAGTCGCGTCGGGTCGACCGTGCGCAGGTACGTGCCGAGTTGGGTGGTGAGGGTGTCTCGGCTCCACGCCGAAATCACAACTCGTCCCGCCTCATTGTCTGCGTCGGGGAGCTTGAGCTCGTAAAGGGAGTCGAGCTTCCCCATCAGGAGGGCATAATACTCCCCCAGCAGCTGTTCGTCGTGCCACCGATCGCGGGCGTGTACCGCGCCCGCTGTGTCACCCCGGCTCCGGAAGAAATCCTCCGCGGCACGATAGCCGATCCATTGGGCAAAACTCTCGTTGAAGTCTGTGGCACCCTTCACCCACAACGTATTGTGCGCGATCTCGTGAAAAACCAAGGCAGCGAGCTCGACCCGGTCGCGGGTCAGCGCCGTGGAGAGCAATGGATCATTGAACCAGCCGAGCGTCGAGAACGCCGCGGACGGGCGGAGGTTCACGTCGTATCCCTTCGCCGTGAACTCTGCGGCGGCCGTCCGTGCCTGGGCAAAGTCGAAGTAGCCCTTGTACGGCACGCGTCCGACAATCGGGTACGTCCACGTGACCGGGCAGAGACAGGTTCTCGGCGACGTGGTAAGCACCAGCAACAACGTGTCGCGCCGAACCTCGCTGTACGTTGTATACGTCTCCTTGGCGTCGAGACCGATGTCCACCGCGTAAAGTCGCGCGTCGATCACGAGTCGTGCAGCGGCCCGTACCGAATCCGGCACGGTTTTATCGGCGGCGAGTCGCGAGATCGGCACGCGGCCGACAAGGATCCTGGTCTCCTCGATGCCGGCGCGTGTGAGGTAGCGGACATCGTCAGAGGCGACATACGCTGTGCCGTATCCGAGTAGCAATGCCGCAGCGGCGATGAGCAATCCCATGAGTAATCTCTTCCGTTTCGTCACACGTCGCGTCCGGGCAGGGTCAGGGTGTCCAGCTGAAACCGACAAGGTGCACGCTTCGGCCCAGCGCGCTCTGGCGCTGGTAGGCGTAGTCGACGCGGGTGCGGGGCAGCACTACGGATGCACCGTATGAGGTCCGGGTCACCCCGCTTGCAGGCGACTGTGCGCCAACACCGAAACGGCCCACGAGTCCCACACCGCCGAACACGGCTCCTGCCTCGACCCCGAACACGGTCCGGCGTGGCTCACCGTCCGCCCAGATCGTCTCGATCGTTCCGAGAAGTCGCCCGTTGGAGTACGTATCGATCAGGTTCATCGAAAATCCGAGATGAGTACTTGAAGGCACCACCACTCGCTCACCGCTGAGACTGTACCGACCGAGATTCTGCAACGACAGCGCAACTGCAGCGATGTCGAAGAACGCCAGCGTGACGCCGGCGTCGGAGGTAAGCGTGCGAAACACCCTGCCGCTGGAATCCTCCACCGAGATGTACTTCGCTGATCCGCCAACTGCGGCCCCGGCAAGCCGGTACACACCGGCTGCCACCCATTGCAAGTTGTCCGTGACGGGTTGGTCGCCAAGATATCGAAGGTAGCGGTATCCGCCGCCCACGTTGAAACGACCAGCCCGAACCGCCGCGGCGCCCGTGGTGTACCACGAATCATCAGGGAGCCGAGCGTACGCACCCTCGATCGAGAGGGTGCGAATCGGGCCGATTGCCGACGGATTGTCGAACACGCTCGATGCGTACCCCGGCATCGCCACACCGGCGCCCGCGAGCCCGGCAACTCGCACGGAGGCAGACAGATGGGGGAGGGCTGGCAACGGCGGGGAGGCCTCCTGCGCAGCCGCCACACCGGCAACCAGCGTCAGGAGACCGGCGCATGCGCCCCACCGAATCACTTGATGCGTACGATCGCCAGCCGCGCCTCGGCGCCAACCGCAATCCGGGCGCCGGCAGTTGAAGAAGCCAGGCGGACCGTCACAGGGGCCCCCGCGGCTGGCACAACCACCCTCACATGTCGTCCGCTTCCCGCACGGAGGGTCCCGGCTCGCTGGTAGGTAATGGTGACGCTGTCGGGCGTGAGAGGATAGGGCTTCGGGAAAAGCTGCGGCGAATTGTTCGCAAAAGTCGAGCGGAAGTTCCAGTTGCGGTATCGGAGGCGCCCTACCTGCGGGAACCCCGGCAAATTCTCGAGGTAGTTGGCGAGCTGCCATTCCCCAACGAGGGTCGCGAACGGCGTGCCTGTCGCCGTCGCCACGTTGTCGCCGCCCAGCGCCGAGGTGTTCACCAGCGCTCGTGTGATATTCGTGCCGAGCACCGAGTCGGTGGCGAAGTTATCGATCACCCACCGCAGAAATAGCCATGCGGCCCCGCGCTCAGCGAGCGGCCCACCCGCTCGGCCCGGCGACACCAGGTAATTGGCCTCCGGATTGACCAAGTAGTCGTACGCGTTGCCGATGTTGCCCGACGCGAACTGCGAGAAGCATGTCGCCGAATCGGGGCACTCGTTCGAGGGCACCTGGCGCTGGCCGAGTTCCTCGGCGATGTGCGAGAGTCCTTCGTTGAGCCACACATCCTCGTCGAGGGCGCCGCGAACCAGGACCCGGCGATTGAACGAGATCATGTGCTGCATCTCATGGATCAACACGGGCGGCAAGGAAGCGAGCGCGCGGGAACGGCTCACCGCCGGACACCCATTCGTCGCGGGCTTCGTCGAGTACGCGTAAAACACCTCGCGGCGATTGCTGCCCGCGACGCTCGGCAAGAGATCGGCGCCGTAGAAATAGCCAACGATGCGCCCGTCGGTGCATGTGGGCGTCAGGTCGTTGACGGCATCCGTGATCAGTATGCTCACACGCTGATCGAGATTGATGTCCGATTCACGACCGAACGCCACCGTATCGATCGGGAAGAGGAAATCGTCGAACCGCCGCCCGAGCTCATCGAGGTCAACCTGGGTGAATTGGTCGGCGCCCGGCGGCAAGTCGTCATCGAGGTAAATCACGCCGTGGCGTCCGACTACGCGGACGGTGGCCCCAACCCGTGAGAAGCTCGAACACTGGATTGTCCGGCACACCGAAAAGGAATCGCGCGTCCCCAGCACCGGCACGCCCTGCGCCGCCAGCGGCGGCTCCACGGCTGATGCGAACCGCACCGCAGGGTCACGGGCCCAGGCCTGCTCGGCCAGGCGGAGACGGCGGTGGAAATCGGCTGGCGAGAGCGACGTGAACGCTGAGCTCGCCGGGAGATCTTCCCGATCGATGAGTGATGAAGCAACGGTGGGCGAAACCGGAGGATTGGGCTGGTTGGACTGGAGGGCGTAACTGGCGCTGGTGCCGGCGCTCGTCTCCTGGCCGGCACCCGAGTAGCCTACCACCAGATACTCGCGAGCCGCTTCGCCAGCAGCCAGCGAAACGCAGTTCACGTTGCGGGAGGCATCGAGGATCTGGAATTGACCAACCTCCAGTGACAGCGCCGTCGGAGTGGCGCAAAGCGCGCCGGGCGGGCCGGGTGAGGGGTCTGGATCGGTCGGCGTGCTGCCGCAGGCCATCAGGCCCGCCGTTGCGACGACCAACAATATCTTCGACCCATCACGGGTGATCTGAATCACGAATACTCCGGCCTTGCACAAGTGATGGAAGCAGTCTAAGCGTAAGCAGCACAACGACTTTTGACAATCCGGCGGGGCCGCGGTACGATTCCCGGGTGACGCATTCGAACCTTCACGACCCAAGCTCGATCGCCCCGGTGGATACTCGCACCGGGGCCCCGGTTCTGCGAACCGCCTGTTGCGGTACAGCGCTCCCGAAACGCGAGGCCCCCTCCTCGTTGTTCCGGGGGCGTCGCGCGTGCCGTCACGTTGAGGGTGGGAACTGATGGCCTTTGCCCACCTCCATACCCACAGCGAATACTCCCTCCTCGACGGCGCGAACCGGATCCCCGAGTTGGTCCAGTACGTCAAGGAATTGGGGATGGATTCCCTCGCGGTCACCGATCACGGCAACCTGCATGCCGCCTGGACCTTCTACAACGAGGCACGCCGACAGGGAATTCGCCCGATCCTGGGCTTCGAGGCCTACCTCGCATTCGGGCCTCGAACGTCCACCGTCAAGCCCGGTTGGGCCCCGGCGCAATACTCCCACCTGGTCCTGCTGGCGTCGAACAAGGTCGGATACCAGAATCTCATCAAGCTGAGTTCGATCGGGTATGTAGAGGGTTTCTACCGGCGACCACGCATCGACCGGGAGGTGCTGGCACGCCACAGCGAGGGGCTCGTGTGCCTGGCAGCATGTCTTTCGGGCGAGGTCGCGCTCTGGCTCCGACAGAGTCGATACGACAAGGCCAGAGAGTCGGCCGAGTGGTTCGCAACGACCTTCGGGAAGAATCGTTTCTACCTGGAGATCCAGGACCATGGCATCCCTGAGGAGGCGCTGGTCACCAAGGGAATGCTCGAGCTGGGCCGCGACCTCGGGATCGGCGTCGTCGCGACCAACGACGCCCACTATCTCCGCCGCGACGACGCGGAAGCACACGATGTGCTTCTGGCCATCGGTACCGGCGCCGATCTCGACGATCCAAAGCGGTTCCGGTTCACCGGTAGCGAATCGTACGTCAAGAGTGAAGCTGAGATGCTGAAACTGTTCGGGGAGTACCCGGACACGCTGGCGCTGACCCAGACGGTCGCCAATCTCTGCGAGTTCGACTTCGAGAAGCGCTACTACCTGCCGCAGTTCCCGCGGCCCGAGGCGTACGCGACGGACGAGGACTTGCTGCGGGATCTCGCCACCGCAGGCGTGCACACCCGGTATGGCGATATCCTCCCCGACGCCGTGACCGAGCGACTCCAGTACGAACTCGGCGTGATCAACACGGCTGGCTATGCGGGCTATTTCCTGATCGTCGCCGACTTCATCGCCGCTGCCCGGGCACGCGGTATCCCGGTCGGACCCGGTCGAGGCTCGGCAGCGGGATCGATTGTCGCCTACGCCCTGGGAATCACCAACGTGTGCCCGCTGGAATTCGACCTCCTCTTCGAGCGCTTTCTCAATCCCGAGCGAGTGTCGATGCCAGACATCGACGTCGACTTCTGCTTCGAGCGCCGCGGTGAGGTGATCGAGTACGTGCGGGAACGGTACGGGCGGGACTCAGTGGGCCAGATCATCACGTTCGGCACCCTGAAGTCACGCGCAGCCGTCAAGGACGTTGCGCGCGTATTGAAGGTGCCACCCGGTGAGGCTGACAAGCTCACCAAGCTGATTCCATCCGGGCCGGGAATCGCCATGACCATTCCGGAGTCATTGGCCAAGGTCGACGAGCTGCGTACCATCGTCCGTGAGAACGAGACGTACCGTCGCGTGTTCAGCTATGCCGAGCGGATCGAGGGCCTGTCCCGTCACGCGTCGGTGCACGCTGCGGGCGTGGTGATCGCGCCAGGGCCGTTGTCCGATTACGTGCCGGTGTGCACAACGCCGACTCGCGGGTCCGGCGCATCGACCGACGGCACTGACGCAATGATCTGCCAGTACGACATGGTCGCGCTGGAGAAGGTCGGGATGCTGAAGATGGACATTCTGGGCCTGAAGACGCTCACCGTGATCCACGACGCGGTCACAATGATCCGGGAGCGATCCGGCACGCCGATCGATATCGACGCCCTCCCATTCGACGACCCTGCGGTCTACGACCTGCTGCGTCGCGGCCGCACCGCCGGCGTCTTCCAGTTCGAATCGGCGCTCGCCACCGACACCCTGCGGGCGATGAAGTGCGACCGATTTGACGACCTGGTTGCGTCGAATGCCCTGCTCCGTCCCGGTCCGCTCGACGCAGGGATGCACACGGTCTTCATCCGTCGCAAGCTGGGTCTTGAGCCCGTCACGTACGCGCACCCGCTGCTGGAGGAAGTGCTCAAGTCGACCTACGGCGTCATCACCTACCAGGAGCAGGTGATGCGGATCGCGAACGTGCTTGCGGGATTCTCGCTCGCGGAGGCGGACGTCCTCCGCAAGGCGGTCGGGAAGAAGGATGCAGCCTTGATCCGCTCCGAACTCGGCACGTTCATAGCCCGGGCGGTGGCCCTGGGACATCCCCGGCCAATGGTCGAGGAGATCGCAGGACAGATCGAGACCTTCGGTCGGTACGGATTCAACAAGTCCCACTCCGTCGCGTACTCGGTGCTCTCATACCAGACGGCCTGGCTCAAGGCGCACCACCCTGCGGAGTTCATGGCCGCGCTGCTGTCGAGCGAGATCGGCTCCACCGACAAGGTGGTGCAGTACATCAACGAGGCCAGGGAACTGGGCATCGAGGTGCTGCCGCCCGATGTGCACGAATCGGGATTCAAGTTCACCGTCGTCGGTGATCGCCGGATCCGCTTCGGCCTGGGCGCGGTGCGAAACGTCGGGGCGGGCGCAATCGAGTCAATCATCACCGCGCGTCAGGATGGGCCGTTCACCTCCCTGGCCGACTTTGTGAACCGCTTGGACACCCGCCTTTGCAACAAGCGCGTCCTCGAGTCGCTGGTCGCGGCTGGCGGCTGTGACGCGTTCGGTCCGCATCGCGCACAGCTCGTCGCGATGCTCGACCAGGCACTGGGAGAGGCGCAGCTGCTCCAGCAGGAAATCGAGGCCGGCCAGGGATCGCTCTTTGGCGAGGCCGCGGCGACCGAGCCCGCGGTGGCCGCCGTGCCCGACGTCGATGCGTGGACCGAGGCCGAGCGCCTGGCGCGCGAGAAGGAGATTCTCGGTTTCTTCATTTCGGGCCACCCGCTGGAACGCTACCGTCCGCTCGTCGAGCTCTTCGGCACACGCACCACGGCGACCCTCGGGGAATGGAGCGAACATCAGGTCGCCATCGCCGCCGTGATCACCGCGGTAAAGCGCCAGACATCCAAGAAGACAGGGAAGGAATACGCGCGGGTGGTGCTCGAGGACTTCCACGGTACCTCGGAGTCGATTGTCTTCCCCGATACATGGTCAAAGCTGAACCAGGTCATCCGGGTCGATGCGGCGATGCTCCTCAGCGGTGGGTATTCGGCCCGTGACCGGGGCGAGGACCAGGCCCCCTTCATCGTCGAGGGCGCGCGGCCCCTCGGGGATCTGGAAACCGCCGGGCTCCTCGGGATCGCGATCCGGTGGGCCTCATCCGAAGCACCCCCCGCTGAGGCCGTCCGGGCTGCGGCAAGGGTATGTGCCGCCCATCCTGGCCCCGCTCCGCTCTATATTGACTGGAACGACGGCAACGGGACGTCGGCGCGCCTGCGGTCGCGTCGGCTGCGGGTCGAACCGGTCGAGGACACCCTGCGCGACCTGCGGGCGCTCTTCGGCCACGACGCCGTCTCTTTCATTCGAGCGGGGTGACCGGTATGGCCATCGCGTACATGCTGGAGTTCGAGAAGCCGCTGGCGGACCTGGAGCGGCAAATCGACGAACTCAAGCGGGTTGGCGAGGAACGAGGGATTGATGTCAACGGCGAGCTCGCCACCCTCGAGCAGAAACTCGATACCAAGCGCGCCGAGATATACGCGGCGCTCACGCCGATGCAGCGCGTGATGGTGGCGCGGCACCCCCGCCGGCCGTATACGCTCGACTACCTCTCCTCGATCTTCACCGATTTCATCGAACTCCACGGCGACCGCCTCTTTCGCGACGACCCGGCGATCGTCGGCGGTTGGGCGCGCCTGGCGGGCCATTCGGTCATGGTGATCGGGCACCAGAAGGGCCGGGACACGCGCGAGAACATTCGGCGCAACTTCGGGATGCCCCATCCCGAGGGATACCGGAAGGCGCTGCGCCTCATGAAATTGGCCGAGCAGTTCAAGGCCCCGGTGATCACCCTCATTGACACTCAAGGCGCGTACCCCGGCCTCGGCGCCGAGGAACGCGGTCAGTCGGAAGCGCTGGCGCGCAATATCCTCGAGATGTCTGTGTTGGAGACGCCGATCATCTCGGTGGTGATCGGTGAGGGCGGCTCGGGCGGCGCACTCGCACTCGGCGTGTCCGATCGCATTCTGATGTTCGAGAACTCGGTCTACTCCGTGATCACGCCTGAGGGTTGCGCCGCCATCCTCTGGAAGGACTCCAGCCAGCGAGAGCGGGCGGCCGATGCGCTCAAGCTCACTGCTGACGACCTCACCCGACTCGGGCTCGTCGACGAGATCATCCCGGAGCCGGTGGGCGGGGCGCATTTCGATCCTGAGGCCGCCGGTGAATCACTGCGGACCGTGCTTATCAGCCATCTCGCCGAGCTACGAAAGGTGCGTCCCGAGCGGCTCGTCAAGCGGCGGCACGAGAAGTATGCCGCCATGGGCGCATACGCCGACGCGTGATGCAGACGGTCGAAGTCCGGTTCAAGGGGAATCGCCGCGCATTTCATGACTGGGCCGAGACTGATGTCCCGCTCCGACTCGATGAACCGGTCCTCGTAGCCGTCGATCGGGGCGTCGATTTCGGACGGGTCAACAGCATTGGTGATGCCGCACTCGCCAAATGCGGGGGCTGCACGTCGTGCGGTCCAGACGACGCGCCCGATCCGGCGGCGGCCGCGACCGCCCGCCCGCTGGTAGTGCGTCGCGCAACGTCGGCCGACACCCAGCAGCACGAGGAACTTCGCCGTGGCGAGGACGGTGTCAGGCGCCAGGTGATGGAGCGAGTGGCAGCGCACGGACTTGCGATGCGGATCTCCGACGCCGAATGGCAGTGGGACCGGTCGCGGATCACCATCTACTTTACCGCCGACCGTCGGGTTGATTTTCGGGCGCTGGTGCGCGAGCTCGCCAGCCTCCTCCGGGCGCGCATCGAGTTGCGCCAGATTGGTGTGCGCGATGAGGCCGCGCGCCTTGGCGGCATTGGTCGATGCGGACGCGAGCTCTGCTGCAGCACTTGGCTGACGCAGCCGGGCCCAGTGAACCTCGCCTTGGCCAAGGACCAACACCTCTCGCTCAACCCGTCGCAGATATCGGGCGGATGCGGGCGCCTGCTCTGCTGCCTCAAGTACGAGCACGAGTTCTATCTCACGGCCCGCAAGCGGTTCCCCAAGGAGGGAAAGACCGTTGAGACGCTGCGGGGCACGGAACGAGTGGTGGCTGTCGACATCTTCCGCGAACGGGTCTTCCTTCGAAGCGCCGAGCACGGGACGCGAACCCTCGCCCTGCTCGACCTGCGTGACGAACTCGATCGGGCAGCCGGCAGGGAAAAGCCATCGTGAGCAAGCCGTTCTACGTCACCACCGCGATCGACTATTCGAACGGCGACCCCCACCTTGGCCACGCGCTCGAGAAGGTCGGCGCCGACGTGATCGCGCGTTGGCATCGGCTGCAGGCACAGCCGGTGCATTTCGTCATGGGCATGGACGAACACGCCCAGAAAGTGCTGCAAGCAGCAGAAGCCGCCAACACGACACCGCAGCAATGGGTCGACCGGATGAGTGCGCGATTCGAGCAGGCATGGGCCGCGCTCGGCTGCTCCCACGACGACTGGATGCGCACCACCCAAACGCGGCATGCCGAGGGCGTGACGGCGCTGATCGACAGAATACAGGAACGGCATCCCGATGCGTTCTACGAGGGCGAGTACGAGGGGCTGTACTGCGTCGGCTGCGAAGAGTTCAAGTCGGAGAGCCAAGTCGAGGACGGAAGATGCGTTGAGCATCCGTCCCGCGAGCTGGTTCCCACTCGTGAGCGCAACACGTTCTTCCGGTTGTCAGCGTGGCGGGACGAAGTGCTGGACCGCATCACGAGTGGCGAGCTGGTGGTCGCCCCGGACATTCGCCGCAACGAGATCCTGCGCATCCTCGAGGGTGGCCTGATCGACATTTCGGTGTCGCGATCCCGCCTGCCGTGGGGCATCCCGTTTCCCGGGACGAACGACCAGACGGTGTACGTCTGGTTCGAGGCGTTGATGAACTATCTCTCCGCCACGGGATTCCCTGACGGCGACTGGGATGCCCTGTGGCCGGCGGACGTGCACGTGGTCGGCAAGGGCATCACCCGATTCCACTGCTGCATCTGGCCCGCAATCCTGCTCGCCGCGGGACTGCCACTGCCGCGGATGGTCTGGGCGCACGGTTACGTGCAGTGGGACGGCGCCAAGGTGAGCAAGTCGGAGGGCACCGGGGTGTCGCTCGGCGAAGCGATCGATCGGCACGGCCCCGACGCTCTCCGTTACTTCTTGTTGCGCGAAATCGGCTTCACCGCCGACGGCGACTTCTCATTCGATCGATTCGACGCGGTCTACGCGAGCGAGCTCGCCGACGGAGTGGGCAACCTGGCGTCCCGCGTGCTGGCGATGGTGGTCAAGTATCGTGATGGTCTGGTGCCGACCGGCGAGCCCGATCCGATGCTTGCCGACGCGACCCGCGCCGCAGCAGCGCACTACCGACAGGCGATGGATGCCACCGAGTTCAAGCGTGCCCTCGAGGAACTCGGAGCCCTTGTGCGCACGGCGAACTCCTTCATCACGACGGCCGCGCCCTGGACGCTCGCGAAGGCGGGCGAAGATGCCGCTCTCGATCGAGCGCTCCGGGCCCTGTCAGAGTCGGTACTGGTGATCGGCGTGATGATGGCGCCGTTCATGCCCGGCAAATCCGCTGCGCTTCTCGCCGCGTTGGGTCGGGACGGTACCCCCACATGGTGTGACGCGGACGCCCCCGATCTCGGAGGCGCCCGCGTCGCCAAGCCAGACAATCTCTTCCCGAAGACCCCGCAGAGCACCTCCTAGAACTTCACCTTCGGTGCCTCGGCGGCACCCGGTGTAGTTAGCTCGAAGTATTCCCGCGATTTCCCCAGCCCGAACATCTTCGCCGTCAGGTTGGTCGGGAACCGACGTATCTCGCGGTTGAATTCCTCGACCGATCCGTTGTAGTCGGTTCGCGCCACGGCAATCCGGTTCTCGGTACCCTCAAGCTGATCCTGCAGCTGTCGGAAGTTTTCGCTGCTCTTGAGGTCGGGGTACGCTTCCACTGTCGCCAGTAGCCGGGAGAGCGGGGCCGCCATTGCGGCATTGGCTTCGCCCATCTGCTGGAGCGAACCTGACTGCACCGCGCTGTTGAGCCGCGAGCGTGCCTCGGCGACGCCAATGAAGACCGTCGACTCCTGGCGGGCGGCGCCCTTGACGGTCTCGACGAGGTTTCCGATCAGGTCTGCCCGGCGCTGCAACTGCACCTTGATCTCGCCCTCAGCCTTGTTGACCCGCTCGTCGAGCCCCTGCAGGCGATTGTAGCCGCAGCCGCTGGCGAGGCCCGCGAGCCCAATGACGAAGACGAGCGAACGTATAGAACGACGCATCAGCCTGCTCCCTGTTGAGTGTGGGTATCCGCTACGTCAACCGCGCGACGAACGACGTCGAGATACCGCTCGAACACGCCCGCGGGACAGTTCCATTCCTGCTCATGACGATGAGCCATGACTTCGTTGAGCACCTCGACATCGGGTCCGATCAGGTCGTGCACCGCCGCCACGGTATCTGCGGCGGAGCGGCCCGGGTCGCGACCGAACAGCACGGCGGCGCATCGCAGCAACACCAACAGCGATGGCGCCGAGGAGGTGGCATAACCGCCCAGGATGGTGGGCGTTGTCCCGAAGCGAACATACGCCTGCCGGAGCCGGATCAACTTTCCCCGCAACTCGGCCTCGATGGCACGACGCAGGTCGGTCGGATCGACCACAATTCCTGCGATCGGATCGTCGCCGTGCAGCACCCGGTGGGCGAGCTGCATGTCGGTGATCTCAATCGGAAAGACGTCCGCGGCCCTGGCCCACTCCGCCCGCGCGATGAACAGCGGGGGTGTGAAACCCCGTTCATGCCAAGCTTTCACGGCCGGGGTCAGCCGGGCGAGACCCGCAGCTGTTGCATCGTCGAGCACGACAATCACATTCACGTCGGATCGACCCCGGAGCCAGTCGCCGCGTACCACCGAACCGTATGCAGCCGCCGAGAACGAAGTCCCGAGGGCCGTTTCCAGCTCCCGGATGAATCCTTCCAGCGCCTCATCGACCTCACGTTGCTCCATCAGAACCCCCTCCCTGCGCCGCCGCCACTGAACCCACCGCCCCCACCGAACCCTCCGAACCCTCCGCCACCACCGCCAAAGCCGCCGCCGCCTCCAAACCCACCGCCGCGGCCCATCCCGCTGATAAGGATCGGGAGCAGCATGTCGAGGTTGCTCTGCCGGCGACCCCGTCCCCCCCCGCCCTTGCCGCCGCCGCGCGATGAGAGGATCACCCACAGGACGACGAGGATGATAGGTAGAAGGCCGACGGGGAACCTGCTGCGTGGTTGCTGCGGTTTTATCAGGCTGGAGTCCTGCACACCCAGGTCGCGTGCCACCGCTTCGGCGATCATCGCGGTGCCGACGTCGAGTGCGGCGCCGTAGGCGCCGTTCCGAAGGTCCGGGAGCATCGCATCGGCGACCTGCCCGGAACGCGCGTCGGTCATGACACCCTGCAGGCCGTTGCCCACTTCGAGACGGATCGCACCCGCATGATCCGGAGCGCGCGGCACGAGC
Organism: Gemmatimonadales bacterium; assembly: GCA_039915685.1. Classification (GTDB taxonomy): domain Bacteria; phylum Gemmatimonadota; class Gemmatimonadetes; order Gemmatimonadales; family GWC2-71-9; genus Palsa-1233. The sequence continues at coordinate 12,951 of JBDSMU010000154.1, forward strand.
AGGATCAGCAGGCCGGCGTTGCGACGTTTGTCACCGATCTCCGCGTTCGCGCCGATGCCCCAGGCTCGAGCGATCGCGTTGGCGACCTCGTCGCGGGTCCGGTTGCCGAGGGTCGGAATCGTCGCCACCGCTACCTCCGCACCCGTGACGCGTCGCAGCGTCAAGAGGCGCTCCTCAATGCGCGACTCGGCGGCGGGGTCGATGATCCCCGCCGCATCGGTGACCATGCCGGTCGGGGCCGCCGGGTACAGCGATGCAACGCTGTCGCCCTGCGCAAGCAGCACGGCGCAGGCCATGAGTTGGAGTGACAGCAGGGCACCAATACGTTTGATCACCGTCGAGCGTGCTCCGTGGTCAGTGAGTCGCACGATCCGTCTTGACCGAAAGATACTGCCATGAGGTGTACATGCCCCGCTTGCTTCTCGCGTTCCTGGTCGTCGCGCTGGTCGCACCGCTCTCGGCCCAGGACACGCTGCTCGCACCGCGTACCAAGGGAAAGGCGGGTGCGGCGGTCACCGTCTACGAGATGTCCGACTTTCAGTGCCCGTACTGCCGACGTTTCGCGATCGAAACGTTTCCGCTCATCGAGAAGGAGTACATCGAGACCGGAAAGGTGCGATGGATCTTTATCAATTACCCGCTTACGTCGCTTCACCCGAACGCGGTACCGGCGGCGGAGTTTGCCGCGTGCGCGGCGCGGCAGGGAAAGTTCTGGCCTGCGCATGACCTGCTGTATGAATCGCAAGAACGGTGGGCGGGCCTCAAGAATCCTGGTCCGTATTTTCTGTCGCTGCTCGCGAAGGCCGGCGTGCGCCGCG
>JBDSMU010000163.1:0-9145 GCA_039915685.1 Gemmatimonadales bacterium
CGCATCGGCACCACCAAAACTTGCCGGCAGCGTGCACAGGAGTTCGTAGTCTTCCCCGCCCCGCGCTCCCATCAACGCAGGGTCGTCGCCCTGCCGGATCGCGACCACCGGCACCGCCGGACAGAGCGGAAGTCGTTCAATGTCGATCTCGATGCGCACCCCCGACGCAGCCGCCAGGTGCAGCGCATCGCCGGCAATGCCGTCGCTCACGTCGATCATCGCCGTCGCTCCCTGCTCGGCGAGCCAACGCGCGGTTGCCAGGCGAGGCAGTGGATTCGCGAAGAACTCCCGAATGGTGGGCTCCGGCTCCTTGCCCGATTCCCAGTCCCGAATAGCAGCGCGCGCCCCTCCGACCCAGCCGGTGACCCATACGCCATCGCCCACCTTGGCACCCCGTCGCGACATTCGGCGTACCGCATGACCCAGCACCGTGACCGCCACAGACCAGAGCGGCCCAGACGAGAGATCCCCACCGAGGATCTTCGTCCCGGCTGCTTGCGCCGCCTGCCCCGCTCCCGCCATCAGCGCGATCACGTCTTCGTGGGATGCGTCGTGCGGCACCGTGAGCGCCACGGTGACGCCAGCCGGCAGCGCCGCCGCCGCGGCAAGATCGGAGAGCGCCGCCGAGGTGGCACGCCACCCGATCTCGACCGGCCGCAGCCATTCCCGTTTGAAGTGCACATTCTCGACGCTCACGTCCGTGCTCACCACCAGCGTGCCCTCTCCCTCAGGCACGCATGCGGTGTCGTCACCGAGTGGACCCGCGGCATCACCCAGCGCCTCGGCAATCGCACGAATTCGGTCGAACTCAGCGCCATCTCCGAGCGGGGACGCAACATGTTTGGCTGTCATTGTGTCATCCTGAAGCGGACCAGCCCTGCCCGAGTGCCGATCCAGAGAAAGTTTCCATCATTGGCGATCCCGGTGACACCATCGGGCAAGTCACCGGGGGCCGTGAGTGACCGGGCAATCCCTGCGCCCGGGTATACCAGCGCCGCACCGCGATCTCCGCCCACCCAGAGACCGTGTTCGCTTGCGTCGAGCACGCGCAAGCGACCCATCTGCGTCGAGAGAATCGGGCCGCCATTCCATGCCCCCGTCGCAGGATTGCGCCAAAGCAATTGGTCGGTGGTCATCGCGACGAGCGTGTCGGCGACGTAGCCGATTCCGAGTATCGTGGCGCGACCCTCCGCGAGAACGCGCAATCCCTCAGGCATTCGCAGGTCGTTGCTGCCGTCGACCAGCGCGAACAACCCGCGCGTGGTGCCCACCCAGACTGTGTCACCCCGCGATGCGAGCGCGGTTGCCGCGTCTTGGAAAGCGGGAACGAGACGCACCAGGGCGTCGGATGCGTCGACGGTCGAGAGGCCGCGCAATGTTGCCGCGATGATCTGGCCGCGGTGCTGCACGATCGCCGTAAGCCGGTTGTCAGGAAGGTCTCGACCTTCATCAAATCGAGTGACTCGTCCGTCGTCGACGCCCAGTCGCATCAGGCCGCGATCGGTCGCTGCCCACAGCACTCGTTCGCCCGCCACCAGCTGGCGCACCGCATCGAACGGTAGTCCTTGGGCTGCACCACCATGCAGCGAGCGGGACTCCCCGAGGTCGCCGCTCACGTGCGTCACCGCGGCGCCCGTGCGATAGTCGGCGTCGGTGGCCACCCACACGCCGCCCCCGGTAGCAAGTACCGCCCCGACGAGCTCGGACGGGATACCCAGCCCCAGTGGGGTCGGTGCACCGGCGGTACGATCGAAGAACAGCAAACCCTGGTTCGTGGTGCCGAGGTACCAGCCGGCACCCGACGGCGACGGGGCGGCGCCGGTGAACTGCCCCGGCTGCAATCTAGGGCCGACCAGAAGAGTGGGGCCGAGGGCGCGCAGTTGCGGCAGGTCATGCGCAGCGTCGTCGATAGTGGGCGCCAGCTTGAGCGTACTTGGCGGCGAGGCGAGCATCGCAGGCCCGATCGACTGCTGCACCACCCAACCCGCTGTGGTGCGAAACCAGATCCCCCGCGCCGGATCAAAGGGATTGGTCGCGATCTGCAGCACTCGGCCCGGAAGCACGCCGCGATCCCAGCGGTCTCCACCGATCGAGTAGTGCAACCAGCCGTTGTCGGTCGCGAACCATGCCGACTGATCGAGCGGGTCGATCACCGCCGCGCGCACTCCTTCGAGATCGCGTGGATTCGGCGGAGATCGTGGGACATCCCACCGTCGCTCATTGGGCCGCCAGATCCCGATTGCCGTCGGATACGCGACATAGACGCGATCGAACGACGATGCGACAGCGTTCACCCGCGAGAAATCACCAAGCAGCACTCGGTCGTCGGGACGAAGCGAACCCACGGGGGTGGGCGTACCAGTGCCGATGGTTGCGCCACCGCAACCCGCGAGCAATAGCGCGATGCACGCAGCGCGCATCACGTCCCCTGCGGGCGTGGCAAGAGCAATGGCAGCAGAGGCAATGCCGCGTCGATTCGTGCCCACGCGCGCCAGACATCAGGAAGAGCGGCGACGACGTCCATTGGCCGCATCGCGCGGGCGGTGTGGCGCCGGGCCGCATGGTCGGCAGCATCACCGTGCGCCTGCGCGGCCACGCAACCCGCGTCTACCGGCGGCATGCCTTGGGCGAGCAGCGTCCCGATGATACCCGAAAGCACATCACCGCTCCCGCCGGTCGCAAGGCCGGGGTTACCTGCGGCAACCGTGCGCGGCGCCCGACCTGGGGCCACGACGACCGTGGGCACGCCCTTCAGGAGTACTGTGCAGCCAGAGCAGTCGGCTCCGTACGATGCCGCGGCCCATGGGTCACGTTCCGGATCCTCGGGACAGTCGGGGAAGAGCATGCGGAACTCTCCGATGTGCGGCGTAAGTACGATCCGACGCGAACCACCACACTCGCGAAGTTGGTCGAGTGCGCCACTGAGGGCATGCAGCGCGTCGGCGTCGATTACTGAAGCGGACGAAGCACCGACCAGTGCCAGACAGAACGCCGTGCGACTGGGTACGCGACCCATTCCCGGCCCCAGCACCACCGCGTCGGCGTCGCGCACCAGATCGAGGACGCGCGCGTCGGGCATCGCGCCAAAATCTCCCTCGTCCACCTGCACGTCCGGCTCTGCCGTGCGCAACACCAGAAGTGACGCTGATGGGACAATCGCATGCACCAGCCCAGCCCCTGCACCGAACGCCGCACGCGCAGCGAGGCGCGTCGCGCCCGCCATCGACGGCGCACCGCCGACTATCACCACTCTACCGCGCGTGCCCTTGTGAGCCCGCGTTGGCAGGGGGGCGAGCTGCGACGCCGCCCACTGGCTCGTGACGAGTGTCGGCCAGTCGTCGGGCGACGATGGCATTCCGATATCGGCAACCACGATGTCACCCACGATGTCGCGCGCCATCAGGTGACCACGACGAGGCCCGCCGAATGTCACCGATACCGCGGCCGGTACCGCACCATGATCGATGCCCGTCGCCAGGTCGAGGCCGGTCGGCGCGTCAACAGCGAGCACCGGAACGGCGAGCGCCCGGAGGCGATGCACGAAGTCCTCGACGTTGCCACGCAACGGCCCAGTGCCACCGGCGCCGAGCACGGCATCGATGGCAACTCCCACGTCAGGCCACGGCTCCCTGACGGTGACCACCGTCACGCCCCCGGCGATCGCGGCGTCTCGCGCGTCTCGCACGTCGGCCGCGACGCCGTGCCCCTCATTCTCCGATGCCGCCACCGTGACCGGATATCCACGTTCGTGAAGCAGCAGCGCCGCCAACCACCCGTCGCCGCCATTGCTGCCAGCCCCACATGCCACCAGCACACCGCGCCTCGCGATCGCGCCGAACCGTTCCTCAACACCATCCGCTACTGCCCGGCCGGCGCGCTCCATCAACGTCGCGATGGGTGTCCCCGCCGACACGGCGGCGGCATCCCAGGCACGGAGCTGGTCGGGCGTGAGGACGGGGATCATGGTTGAAAGGTTGAAAGGTTGAAAGGTTGTGAGGTTGGGTTGCGCGATATTGCCAGAAGCCAGCATTTCCGGATGAGTCATTACGTCGGTCCATTCAGTTGTCAATCAGTTGCCCTTCAACCTCTCAACCTCTCAACCTCTCAACCTCTCAACCTCTCAACCTCTCAACCTCTCAACCTCTCAACCTCTCAACCTCTCAACCGTTCATCTCCGGCTGCCAACTCCACGAATAGGTCTCATCAAGAGCAAGCACGAATTCGTACACGCCCGCGAAGTCCTCCGCTTTGTCGCCGGGTTGCGAGGATAGCAGGCCGGCGTCGACCATCGTGAACACCATTGCGCCAAAATCGGCCGTGGTCTTGATACCCCAGCATTCGAGTACCACCCGTGCAAGCAGGCCGAACCGCTCGTGCGCGAGGTCACGACACGCCCACGCGAGCTCGGCCCCGGTAACGTGACGCCGCTTGTCGAGTTTGTCCTGCAGGTATTCGATGGCCGCGAGGAGGAAGAGATACCCACGCGGGTCGTACCGTTCACCGCCTTTCGCCCGGAGACGGGCGAGCATCCCATCGGCGAACTGGAGCTCATGCATCAGGCAAAACCCGCAAGGCTGGGATAGAGCGGATACCGGCCCGCCAATTCCTCGACCCCGCCCCGAACCCGCGCGAGAGCGTCCATATCTTCGCCCGCCAACAGCGCGGTGTCGATCAGTTCCGCAATCCGAACCATATCGTCGGTGTTCATGCCACGCGTGGTAAGCGCCGGAGTGCCAACCCGGATACCGCTGGTCACAAACGGAGACTGCGGATCATCAGGTATCGTGTTCTTGTTCACCGTGATCGCGGCGTGACCCAGGATCTTCTCGGCGGCCTTGCCCGTCAGGTCGCGAGACCGCAGGTCGACCAGCATGAGGTGGGTGTCAGTGCCGCCCGAGACAATGGCGTAGCCACGATCTATCAGCGCGTTCGCGAGCACCTTCGCGTTGTCGACAACCTGCGCAGCGTATGTCTTGAAATCATCAGTGAGTGCCTCGCCGAACGCGACTGCCTTGCCGGCGATGACATGCTCCAACGGACCGCCTTGCCCGCCCGGGAATACCGACTTGTCAATCGCCTTCTGGTGCTCCGAGCCGCAGAGGATGAGTCCGCCGCGCGGCCCGCGCAGCGTTTTGTGCGTGGTGCTGGTGACGACATGTGCGTGGGGAACCGGCGAGGGGTGCACGGCGCCGGCGACTAGTCCGGCGAAGTGCGCCATGTCAACCAGGAAAATCGCCTCGATCTCGTCGGCAATCGACCGGAACGCTGCGAAGTCGATCACGCGCGCATACGCTGACCCGCCGGCAATGATCAACTTCGGGCGCTCGCGGAGCGCCATCTCCCGCACCTGGTCGTAATCGATCCGGCCGGTTTCGGGTCGCACGCCGTATTGCACCGACTGCCACACCTGGCCGGTGTGGTTCACCGACGCACCGTGGGTCAGATGCCCGCCGTGTGGCAACGCCAGTCCCATCAGCTTCTCGCCCGGCGCGATCAGCCCCATGTACGCCGCAAAGTTTGCCTGCGCACCGGAATGCGGCTGGACGTTCGCGTGGCCGACATTGAAAAGCTGCTTTACCCTGTCGATCGCGAGCTGCTCCACCTGGTCGACCACCTCGCACCCGCCGTAGTACCGTTTTCCCGGGTACCCCTCGGCGTACTTGTTGGTGAGGCATGTTCCCATCGCCTCGAGCACACCGCGCGAGGTGAAGTTCTCGCTGGCAATCAATTCCAGGCCATCGCGCTGGCGCTGGAGCTCAGCGTCGATCATCCTGGCGATGGCAGGGTCGGACTGGCCGAGCGGGGCGTCGTGATTGATCACACAGTCTCCTCGATCTTCCGGATACGGTCGACGTGGCGGCCGCCCTCAAACTTCGTGTCGAGCCATGTGCGAAGGATGGTACGGGCCTCGTCGTTGCTGATGCACCGCGCGGGGAGAACAAGGATGTTGGCATCGTTGTGCCGCCGCGAAAGGCGAGCGACCTCCTCGTTCCATGCCACCGCCGCCCGAACGCCGTGGTGTCGATTCGCGGCGTACGACATGCCGAGTCCGGTGCCGCAGAGCAGCACTCCACGGTCGGCGTCGCCGACCTCGACCTCGTGCGCGACCGTGTGAGCGTAGTCGGCGTAGTCCGTCGATGCTTCGGAGTTGGTGCCGACGTCCTCGACCTCGTAACCGAGACGTAGGAGTTCGTCGGCGAGAACCTGCTTCATCGCGTAGCCGGCGTGATCAGCACCGATGGGGATGGGCTTGGGCATGATTGAAGATAATGCCGGAATAGATATGAGAGATGAGAGATGAGAGACTAGAGAAGGGGGGTGTATCCCCAGAACCCTCAGGGGGGCAACGTAGTAGCCTCTAGTCTCTAGTCTCTACTCTCTAGTCTCTAGTCTCTAGTCTCTAGTCTCTATCTGTCCCCCGACACCCACATGTCCTTCAGCGCCGCCACCGACTTGAGCCGCTCCTCGGCGAGGCGGTCAGCCGCCTGAAAAGAGGGAATCCCCTCCCGGTTGGCGATTTCGAAAACCCGGAGAATGGTATCGTAGATCTCCTGGGCCTTTCGTTTGGCTCGTTCCATTGTCCAGCCCTGAAGCTCGCCATAGACATTGATCACGCCGCCACCGTTGATCACGTAGTCAGGGGCGTAAAGGATGCCCTGCTTCTCCAGCGCGATGCCGTGGCGCTGCTCGGCGAGCTGGTTGTTGGCCCCGCCCGCGATCACGCCGACGCGGAGCTGCGGCAGCGTGTCGTCGTTGATGATTGCGCCGAGTGCACAAGGCGCGAAGATGTCGGCTTCGACGCCGTAGATCGCGTCCGGCTCGACGGCGACAGCCCCAAACTCTTCTACCGCCCGCTGCACCTTCTCGGCATCGATGTCGCAGACCAGGATCCGAGCTCCCTCCTCGCGGAGGTGTGACATCAGATAGTACGCCACCTTGCCGGCGCCCTGAACCGTGACGGTACGGCCAGCGAGCGAATCCTTGCCCCACTTCGCCTTCGCAGCGGCCTTCATACCCACGTAGACGCCGTAGCCCGTTACCGGCGACGGGTCGCCGGAGAGGTTGAGCAGTCCAGCGACGTGCTTCGTCTCGCGTTTCACGAACTCCATGTCACTGGGCGATGTACCGACATCCTCGGCGGTGATGTAACGACCGCCCAGGCTCTCGACAAACCGTCCATGCGCGCGGAACAGTGATTCGCGATCAGCACGCTTCGGGTCGGCGATGATCACCGCCTTCCCGCCACCGAGGTTGAGGCCTGCCACCGCTGACTTGTACGTCATCCCTCGGGAGAGCCGCAGTACGTCGCGCAGCGCCTCCTCCGTGCTCGGATAGGGCCAGACACGAGTGCCGCCCAGCGCCGGCCCGAGGGTGGTGTCGTGGATCGCGATGATCCCGAAATAGCCGCATGACGGCTCGTGCGAGAAGAGGACCTGCTCGTGTCCCCAAGTCTGCATTTCGTTGAAGGCGTCCACGTGATGGGACCTCTTTTGATGAAGGCGTGCTTCAGCTACTTCCGGGCGTATTCGTAAAAACCTTTGCCGCTCTTCCGACCCAATTCCCCCGCAGCGACCATGCGCTTGAGGAGCGGGCACGCCCGGTACTTGTCGTCGCCGAGCCCCTGGTGCAGCACGTCGAGGATCGCAAGGCAGACATCCAGTCCGATGAAATCGGCGAGCGCCAACGGACCCATTGGGTGGGCCATACCGAGCTTCATCACGGTGTCAATCGAATCGGGGGTGGCGACCCCTTCGAATACGCAGAAGATCGCCTCGTTGATCATCGGCATCAGCACCCGGTTGCTCACGAAGCCCGGGTAATCATTGACCTCGACAGGCGTTTTCCCGAGTGCCGACGAAAGGTCCATCACCGCCCGGGTAGTCTCGTCGCTGGTCGAGTGGCCGCGGATGACCTCGACCAGAGTCATCACCGGCACCGGGTTCATGAAGTGCATGCCGATCACGCGGTCGGCACGACCGGTCTTCGCGGCTATCTCAGTGATCGAGATCGATGAGGTGTTGGTGGCGAGGATCGTCTCAGGCGCGCAGATGCCATCGAGTTTCGTGAAGATGTCGAACTTGATCGCCGGGTTCTCGCTGGCCGCTTCCACCACGAGCACCGCGTCGCGGGCTGCTGCAAAGTCCGTCCCGGTGCGAATCCGACCGAGGATCTCGGCGGGGGCGTCGGCCGCAAGCGTTCCCTTCTTCACTTGCCGGTCGAGATTACCGCTGATCGTGACCCGCGCTTTCTCCAGCGCGGCCTCATTGACATCGATCATCGCAACGTCGTGTCCGTGCTGCGCGAATACGTGGGCGATTCCGTTGCCCATGGTTCCGGAACCGATGACTGCAACAAGCGACATCAGGCCTCCCTCGACACCGACAATGCCACCGCACTTCCCCCACCGAGGCAGAGCGTCGCCAGCCCAGTCGCAGCGCCCCGATCCTGCATGGCGTAGAGCAGGGTCGCGAGGACTCGCGCACCCGATGCGCCGATCGGGTGGCCCAGCGCGATGGCGCCGCCGTGAAGGTTGACGCGATCCCAGTCCCAGTTGAGCGCACGACCATCCGCAAGGGCCTGCACGGCGAAGGCCTCGTTGGCCTCGATCAGGTCATAATCGTTGATCGCCGTCCCCGCCTTCTTCATGAGGTGCTGGACTGCAAGGACCGGCGCAAAGAACAGATCCTTCGGATCGCCACCGCCCACCGCATACTCGGTGATGCGTGCCAACGGAGTGATGCCGTGCGCGCGGGCAAAGGCGAGCGACGCGACAACGACCGCGGCGCCACCGTCGTTGAGCCCTGGGGCATTCCCGGCGGTGACCGTGCCGTCCTTCCGGAACACGGGCTTGAGCCGCGCCAATGTGTCGGGGGAGGTGTCGGCACGCGGCGACTCATCAGCCTGCACCACCGTCGGGCCTTTGCGACCCGGCACCTCGACCTCGACGATCTCGCCAGCGAATTTGCCGTCGGCTTGCGCGGCCACCGCCTTGCGGTGGGATTCGTACCCGAACGCATCCTGGTCCGCGCGCGACACACCCGCCTTCTCGGCCGTGTACTCAGCGTACTCGCCCATGTGGTTGTTGCCGAACGAATCCCAGAGCCCGTCGTGGATCATGCCGTCGACGATGGTCTGGTTACCCGCC
>JBDSMU010000166.1:0-12407 GCA_039915685.1 Gemmatimonadales bacterium
AAGGTGCACCGTTACAACGGGATTCCGCTCGTCGTGACATATCACCCCGCGGCATTGCTGCGAAACCCCAACTGGAAGCGGCCCGCCTGGGATGACGTCCGTATCGCTCGCCAACTCCTCGACGCAATCGACTGATCCGTTCCAGGGCCGCAGTGTGCCCTGGAGCCAGGAAGCCGAGCAGGCCGTGCTTGGCGCCATGGTCATCGACAACGAGGCCGCGCTTCGTGGTGCCGAACTCCTCGACGACGGGATGTTTTATCGCGAGGGTCACCGGCGCCTCTTCCGTGCCATCCGTGCGCTGGTCGAGCAGCGCATGATGATCGACTACGTGACGCTGCGCGACGAGCTGCACCGACGCGGCGACCTCGAACTCTCGGGCGGGATCGATTACCTCGACGAGTTGGTCAATGCCGTACCCACCGCGGCGAACCTCGAGTACCACGCCAGGATTCTCAAGGAAAAGGCGATCTCACGACGGCTTATCGAGGCCGCGACGCAGATCATCACCGAGGCGTACGAGGGTGCGGCCAAGGCCACAGAACTGCTCGACAGTGCCGAGGGGAAGATTTTCCGGATCGCCCAGCAGCGAGGTGAGGAAAAGTTCATCCGGATCAAGGAACTCCTCTACCCGGCGATGGATCGCATTGATGCGCTCCAGAAGGGCAAGGGAACGATCACCGGTGTTCCCAGCGGATTCACCAAACTTGATGACATGACCACCGGTTTCCAGCCCTCCGAACTGATCATCGTTGCGGCCCGCCCCTCGATGGGCAAGACGGCATTCTGCCTCAACCTTGCCACGCACGCGGCCCACGAGGGTCACGGCGTCGCGATCTTTTCGCTGGAAATGTCGAAAGATTCGCTGGTGCAGCGAATGCTCTGCGCCGAGGCGCGGGTCGATTCCCAGGCGGTGCGTCGCGGGATGCTCAAGCCGCCCGACTGGACGAGTCTCGCCCGTGCCGCGGGGATTCTGCAAACCTGTCCGGTGTGGATCGACGACACCCCCGCACTCACCCTGCTGGAAATGCGTTCGAAGGCGCGGCGGCTCAAGGCGGAGAACGATGTGCGGCTGGTGATCGTCGACTACCTGCAGTTGATGCGCAGCCCCGAGTATTCGGAGAATCGGGTGCAGGAGATATCCGACATTTCGCGGTCGCTCAAGCAGCTCGCCCGGGAACTCGAGCTCCCGGTGATCGCGCTATCGCAGCTGTCGCGCGCATCCGAGCAGCGCGGCGGCGATCGGCTTCCGCTGCTTTCCGACCTCCGCGATTCGGGCGCGATCGAGCAGGACGCCGACCTCGTGATGTTCATCCACCGTCCCGAGATGTACCGTGACCTGCGGGAGAAGGCCGAGCAGAAGGGTGAGTCGCTGGAGGGTCGAACCGACGTGATCCTCGCCAAGCACCGCAACGGCCCAACGGGGCAAGTTGATCTCTACTTCCACAAGCAGTTCACCCGCTTCGACAACCTCAGCGATCGCGAGAACTGAAATGCCGCGGGTGAAGTCGGTGTGGCGCTGCGCCGAATGCGGCCACCAGCACCCGAAGTGGGCGGGGCAGTGCGAGGGATGCAGCGCCTGGAACAGCGTCGCCGAGGAGTTGGCGGGAGAACGCGTTGCCAAGGCTGGTGGCATGGTGGCCACGGCGGCGGCGCCGATCCGATTGCGCGAGGTCGAAGGGGTGCGTCTCGAGCGCTGGAGCAGCGGCCTGCCCGAGCTCGACTTTGTCCTCGGTGGCGGTCTGGTTCCGGGATCGATGACGCTGATCGGCGGCGAGCCGGGAATCGGCAAGTCGACGTTGTTGTTGCAGGCCGCCGCGCGACTCGAAGCCGGTGGTCGTACCGTCCTCTACGCCAGTGGCGAGGAGTCGCCGGAACAATTGCGACTGCGCGCCGACCGGATCGGTGAGGAAAGCGGCGGCGTGCAAGTGATCGGCGAGACCCGACTCGAGGCGATCCTGCGCGCCGCGCAATACGTCGGTGCATCCGTGCTCATTCTTGACTCGATCCAGACGGTGTACACCGATGCACTCGAGAGCGCGCCCGGCAATGTCGGCCAGGTGAGGGAATGCGCGGGTCTGTTGATGCGGTACGCCAAGGACAGCGGTGTGGCGGTGATCGTCGTCGGGCACGTGACGAAGGGCGGCGGCATTGCGGGTCCCAAAACTCTCGAGCACATCGTGGATACAGTGCTCTACTTTGAGGGTGAGACCACGCTCGATTATCGACTGCTGCGCGCCACCAAGAATCGTTTCGGCTCAGTCGACGAACTCGGTGTGTTCACGATGACCGAGCGCGGCCTCATCCCGGTGGAGAATCCGTCGGCGGTCTTCCTCGCGGCGCGCGCGGCGGGGACACCGGGCAGCGCTGTCACCGCGCTGATGGAGGGAACCCGTCCCGTGCTCGTGGAGGTGCAGGCGCTCGCCGCGCCATCGGGCTACGGAACCCCGCAGCGGGTCGCGACGGGCATCGATCCGAAACGCCTCGCGGTGCTGCTCGCCGTGCTGGAGCGGCGCGGTGGCACATCGTTCGCCGGGCTCGATGTCTTCGTGCAGGTGACCGCCGGTGTACGACTGAACGAGCCCGGCGCCGACCTTGCGGTAGCCGCAGCCCTCCTATCGTCGGCGCACAACCGGGCAACCCCAGCCGATGCAATGTATCTCGGTGAGCTCGGGCTCGGAGGCGAGGTGCGCCCGATCGGCGGCGTTGAGCGACGCCTCGCCGAGGCCGCGCGGCTCGGATTCCACCAGGCGTTCGGATCGGCGCGTTCGAAGGTGACGGTCGCGGGCATCCGCCACCGTGGGCTCGACCACGTCGACCAATTGGTGCGCACCCTTGCCGCGTGATTGCGGCGTGGTCATCGTGGCGGCCGGTCGTGGCGCCCGGGTCGGCGGAGCGGTGGCCAAACAGTTTCTCGAGCTCGCCGGTGCACCGGTGCTGCTGCACGCCATCCGGCCGTTCGTGTCCCATCCTGACGTGGCGCAGGTGATCGTTGTCCTGTCGGCCGACGACGCCGCGAACCCGCCGTCCTGGCTCGCCGCGCAGGTGGGCGAACTGCTCGGCGTCGTCGCCGGTGGCGAGGAGCGAAGCGCGTCGGTAGCGGCAGGCCTCGCTGCCCTCGGACCGATGTGCCACATCGTGCTGGTGCACGACGGCGCCCGGCCATTCCCGCCGCGCACGGTAATCGACGAGGGCATTGCGATCGCCCGGAACGGACACGGGGCGGTGCCCGCGATTCCGGTGGGCGATACGATCAAGCGTGCCGATGAATACGGGCAGGTGCTCACCACAGTGGCTCGCGAGGGATTGTGGCACGCGCAGACCCCTCAGGTCTTCCCGCGCGCCGTCCTCGTGCGGGCGTACGAAGCTGCGCACGCCGATGGCTTGTGCGCTACCGACGATGCCGGGTTGGTCGAGCGGATCGGGGAACGTGTGCAACTCATCCCCGGCTCGCCACGCAATGTGAAGATCACCACCTCTGACGATGTGCTGCTCGCCCAGTGGTTGGCCGCGCTGCCGTGATCGTCCCGTTTCGCACCGAGGAGGATGTCGACGCCGTCGCCGTCAAGGTGGCCGACCACCTGCGCGCGGGGAAGCTGCTCGCGTATCCAACCGAAACCGTGTACGGAGTCGGTTCCGATGCATCGGATGCCGGACTCGACGCCCTGGCGCGTCTCAAGCGTCGCGCCCCTAGCAAACCGTTCCTGCTTCTCGTGTCGGGGCTCGACATGCTCACCGCGTCCGGGCTCGCCATGACACCGGCTGCACGAGTCCTGGCCCGGGAATTCTGGCCCGGTCCGCTGACGCTGGTGCTGCGGGGTGGGGAAGGTCGACTCCCGGATCGGCTTCGCGGTCCCGATGGCGGCATCGCCGTGCGCTGGACGTCGCACCCATTGTTGGCGCGGCTGATCAGCGCGATCGGTGAACCGATCACCTCGACCTCCGCGAATGTGCCGGGCAGCGCGCCCTCGGCCGGCGCGACGGGCGTGCCAGTGATCTTCCCGGACGCGGTGAAGTCAGGGGAACTGCTGGTGCTGGACGGCGGTGTTCTTGGCAACGTCCCGCCCTCGACACTGGTCGATTGTACCGGCTCGGTTGCACGACTTGTTCGCGAGGGTGCCATTCCGCGAGCCGAGTTGCGCGCACGGGCGGGATCGCTGGCACCGTGACGATGCGCATTCTGGTGGTGTGTTCCGGCAACACCTGTCGGTCACCGTTGGCTGCGGCAATGCTCGCCGAACGGGTTGCGCGGCATCCACAGCTGGCAGGCACGATTGTCACATCAGCGGGCACGTCGGCCTGGCCCGGCGCCCCAGCCTCCGACGGGTCTCTCCTCGTGGCGCTCGAGCGCGGCATTGACCTGTCGATCCACCGATCCCGCCCGCTGTCCGCCGAGATGGTACACGCCGCCGACATGGTGCTGGTGATGGGCGAGGCCCATCACCGGCGGGTCGCGGAGCTGGGCGGCGCCAACCGTACCCACCTGCTGTCAAGCTTCGGGGCGGACCGGGATGGCAAGGACGTCCCTGATCCGTTCGGCGGGAGCGTCGAAGCGTATCGCGCGACGGCCGATGCATTCGACGTAATGCTGGAGGGCGTCGTCGCGCGGCTGCTGGCCGAACCGCCGATCGGACGCACTCCGTGATCGTCTCCGCCCGCACGAGAACGATCGCCCTGTTGGGTGACCCGGTGGAGCATTCCCTGTCACCACGGATGCAGAATGCCGGTTTTCGTGCCGCCGGAATCGATGCAGTCTATGTGGCGCTTCGCTGCGACGCCGAGGCCGTGGTTCCCACGATGCACCTTCTCGCTGGTGCGGGCGGGGGGGGCAACGTCACCATTCCCCACAAGATGGTCGCCGCAACGGGTGCGCCGGCCGTTTGTGCCGATTTGGGCACCGGGGCCATCAACACCTTCGTCGGAAGCGAGAAAGGCCTGATCGTCGCCAACACGGACGTCGACGCGGTGACCGCTTCGGTCGCGACAATGGGGAATCCCAAAGGTGCGTGGCTCATCCTTGGCACCGGCGGCAGCGCACGTAGCGCCGTGGCGGCGGCGCTGGCTGGCGGTCGCGCGGTAGCGGTGTCGTCGCGCGAGCCGTCGCGGGCAGCCGATTTCGCGAGATGGTGCACCGCCATGGGTGGGTACGTGGTGCCGGCGACGGAAGCCGTGGTGGTCATCAACGCAACGCCGCTCGGCCTCGCAGATGGGGACACCCTTCCGTGCAATCCGGAGGCATGGCCGAATGTTCGCGCGGCGCTCGACCTCACCTACCGCGCACGTGGCACGACTGCCTGGTGCACCGCGTGGCGCGAGCGAGGTGTCGAGGCACTCGACGGGCGCGAGCCGCTCCTCTGGCAGGGCGTCGCGGCGTGGCAGTACTGGTTTCCTGACTGCGTCCCGCCGGTGCAGGTGATGCGCGCCGCACTCGCCAATGACGTGCCGTGATCGGCTCCGCGCCGCGGAGCGCTGGCTCTTGGTGCCGGAGTGCATGACGTGCGGCGCGGCGGTGACCGAGGCCGGGGAGCCGCTGGTGTGCGCGGTGTGCCGGATGCGATGGCGTGCACTCCCCGCCCCGGTCTGTGTCACCTGCGGCGAACCGACCGATCTCGGCCTGGCGTGTCGGCTGTGCGTGGCTTGGCCCGACGGGATCAGTGGTGTACGCAGCGCGGTGCGACTCGATGCGCCGATTCGTGAGTTGATCCATGCCTTCAAGTACGATGGGTGGTGGCGGCTCGCCGATGCGTTCGCCATCCGCATGGCGCCCCTGCTCGCCGCGCAGGGCGCGGATGCCGACCTTGTGCCGGTGCCGCTCACCCGGCGCCGTCGCAACGCGCGAGGCTATAATCAGGCGGCGCACTTGGCGGATGCACTGGGACGATTGACCGGAATGCCCGTCGATCGCGGGCGGGTTCGCCGGGTACGCGACACCGGCACGCAGACCCGGCTGACGCCCGCCATGCGACTGGTGAACGTGACCGGTGCATTCACGGCGAGGTCGACCGCGCGTCGCGCAGTACTGGTGGACGATGTGTTCACCACTGGTGCCACATTATGTTCGGCGGCCACAGCACTCCTCGAGGGGGGGGCGGAGGCCGTTAGTGCCTTGACCTTTGCCCGGGCCGCTCCGCCGCTGACCGATGCAGCGGCCCGGATCGACATCACCACCCTACTTCGTTCAAGTGAGGCTTCAGCATGAGCATTCGTGTCGGCATCAACGGTTTCGGACGCATCGGCAGGAACGTGGTTCGCGCAGCCAAGGCGGCCGGGATCACCGACATCGATTTTGTGGCGGTCAATGACCTCACCGACACAAAAACCCTTGCCCACCTGCTCAAGTACGATTCCGTGCACGGGCGCTTTCCGTTCGAGGTCACCGCGGTCGATGGTGGGCTCGACGTTGGTGGCGACCTGATGAAGGTCTACTCGGAGCGCGACCCCTCAAAACTGCCATGGGGCGATCTGGGGGTCGACATCGTGCTGGAGAGCACTGGCATCTTCACCGACCGTGACAAGGCCGCCATGCACCTCACTGCCGGCGCAAAGAAGGTCGTCATCTCGGCGCCGGCCAAGGGCGAGGACAAGACGTTCGTGTACGGCGTCAATCATCTCGACTATGATCCGGCCAAACACCATGTGGTCTCCAATGCGTCGTGCACCACCAACTGCCTCGTACCGGTGGTGATGGTGATCCGCGAGCAGTTCGGCTTCGTGCGCGGCTTCATGACGACGGTGCACAGCTACACCAATGACCAGAACATCCTCGACCTGCCGCACAAGGACCTCCGCCGCGCTCGGGCCGCCGCGCTGTCGATCATCCCGACCAGCACCGGCGCTGCCAAGGCCACCTCGCTGGTCATTCCCGAGGTGAAGGGGATGATCGACGGGATTGCGCTCCGCGTGCCAACCGCCGACGTATCGCTCGTCGACCTCACCTGTACGGTGGAGCGGGGCACCACCGTCGAGGAGGTCAACGCCGCATTCCGCGCTGCTGCGGACGGTGCTCTCAAGGGCGTGCTGTTCGTGAGCGACGAGCCGCTGGTCTCGGTCGACTACATCGGCAACCAGGCGTCGAGCACCGTTGACGCGATGTCGACCTCGGTGGTCGATGGCACGCTGGTGCATGTGTCGTCGTGGTACGACAACGAGATGGGCTACTCGGCGCGCTGCGTCGATATGATCCGCCACATCGGCGCGCAGTTGTGAGCAAGCGGACGCTCGCCCAGCTCGACGCCGCGCATCTCGACGGGCAGCGAGTGGTGGTGCGCGTCGACCTCAATGTCCCCATCACCGACGGCGTGGTAGGCGACGACACCCGCATCCGCGCGTCGCTGCCGACCATCCGGTTCCTGCGCGAGCACGGTGCGCGGGTGGTGCTGCTCTCCCACCTTGGGCGGCCGAAGGGAAAGCCGGACCCGGCGTATTCCCTGAAGCCGGTGGCTCGCGAGCTGGAAAAGCAGCTGGGGATTCCGGTGACGTTTCTCGCTGACCCCGCGAGCGATGCCGCAGCGGCCGAGGTCAGGCATCTCCCGCGTGGCGGGGTGGCGCTCGCCGAGAACACACGGTTCTATGCTGGCGAGGAGAAGAATGACGTTGAGCTGGCGGCAAAATTTGCCGCGCTTGGCGACATCTACGTCAACGACGCGTTCGGCTCGGCGCACCGGGCGCACGCGAGCACCGAGGCAATCGCGCACCGGCTCAAGCCGGCCGTTGCAGGGTTCCTGCTGGAGCGGGAGCTGCAATTCCTCGGTAACGCGGTTGAGCAGCCCCAGCGGCCCTTCGTCGCGATCCTCGGCGGTGCCAAGATCAGCGGCAAGATCGACCTCATCGAGGCTCTCCTGCCAAAGGTCGATCACATCCTCATCGGCGGCGCGATGGCGTGCACCTTCTTCCGCGCAATGGGACTCGAGACCGGGAAGTCGCTGGTAGAGGAGGACCGCGTCGAGATGGCGCGCCGGCTGATCGATCAGGCGGGCCCGAAGTTGGTCCTTCCCACGGGCGCGGTGATCGCCGAGCGGCTCGAGTCCGGCGTGGACACACGCGAAGTATCGCGTGACGCGATTCCCACTGGCTGGGCCATGTTCGACATTGACGGCGCAAGCGTGCAACATTTTGCGGATATCATCCATACCGCGCGCACCGCGATCTGGAACGGTCCGATGGGTGTCTTCGAGACGCCACCGTTCGACGCCGGTACGCTTGGCGTGGCGCATGCGATGGCGGCGGCGACCGACAAAGGCGCCATCACGATCATCGGTGGCGGCGATTCCGCAGCAGCTGTTGCAGCTGCCGGACTCGGCGACCGAGTCACCCATGTGTCGACGGGCGGCGGAGCCTCGCTGGAGTTCCTCGAGGGCAAGCCGCTCCCGGGTGTCGCCGCATTGGACAACGCATCGTGAGCCGCCCCCTGCTGTTCGCGGCCAACTGGAAGATGCATGTCACGCCAGGCGAGGCGCGCACGTACATGGACCGTTTCCTCAAGGTCGACGAGCCGCGGGTCGGCCGGAATCTCGCGTTCTTTCCGCCGGCCGTTTCGATCGAGGCGGTGGCACGTGCACTGGCGGGGCACGATCACGCCGTCGTGGGTGCGCAAGATGTGCACTGGGAACCAAAGGGCGCATTCACCGGCGCGACGTCGGTGTCGCTCGCACGGGGTGCGGGCGCTGCTGTAGTGCTGGTCGGTCACAGCGAGCGTCGGCACGTCTTCGGTGACACGGATCACCAGACCCGCCGCAAGCTCGACGCAGTCGTCGCTGGCGGGCTCCAGGTGATGCTGTGCGTGGGCGAGACCCTGGACCAGCGGGAAGCGGGGCAGACCGACGCCACAACGGCCAGGCAGCTCCGGAGTGCGCTGGAGGGTGTTGACCCAGGAATCGACCTAGCCATCGCGTACGAACCTGTTTGGGCCATTGGCACGGGACGCAACGCGACCCCCGACGACGCGGCCCGCGCCCACCGCGGGATCCGGAACGTTCTCCAGGATGTCGGTTTTCCCGGCGAAACCCGGGTGCTGTACGGTGGATCGGTCAATGCTGGCAACGTGGGGGCCCTCCTCGCCGAGCGCGAGCTCGACGGCGTCCTGGTGGGCGGAGCGTCGCTTGACCCTGACAGCTGGGCGGCCGTCTGCGCTGAGGGCTGATCCGATTATCTTTGATGGCTAGACTCAACCTGGGAAAGCCATGTTTACGTTCCTGCTCGTGCTGCTCCTTCTCGATGGAATCATTCTCTCCGTGGTCGTGCTGCTGCAGGCCGGACAGGGCGGGGGACTTGCCTCGCTCGGCGGCGGCGGCACTGGCCAGGTGCTCGGCGGCCGTCAGGCCACCACGCTGCTGACACAACTGACTTGGTGGACGGGCGGAATTTTCATGGGGCTTGCCCTGATTCTTTCGACCATCTCGGGTCAGCGCGGGAGCAGTGCGAGCGAGGTTCAGCGACGCCTTCAGCAGGGTGCTGCACCGGCTCCGCTGCCAGCGGCGCCCCTCCCCGGTACGATCGTGCCGACACCAGCGCCTGGTCCAGTGCCAACTCCGGTTAAACCGACGCCGGGCACGCCGCCGCAGTGAACGGAGCGGCCGAGGGCGGGACGGGTCGGCCCGCCTTCGTCCTGCTGGAGGATGGTGAGTGGTTTGCCGGCAGGCTTGTTGGGGCAGGCGCGCCGGCGTTCGGTGAGGTGGTGTTCACCACTTGCATGACCGGATACCAGGAAACCTTCACCGACCCAAGCTACATGGGTCAAATCGTGGTGATGACGGCGCCGATGATCGGCAACTACGGCGTCACCGCGAGCGATGATGAGTCGGATCACCCGCAGGTGCGTGGTGTGATTGTACGCGAGCTTTCCAACGGCTATTCGAACTGGCAGGCTACGCAATCGTTGGCGCAATGGCTCGCCGCCGCGAACATCCCAATCCTCACCGAAGTCGACACCCGCCGCTTGACGAGGCACATCCGTGAGCGCGGAGCGATGCGCGGCGTGATCGCACTCGGTGGGGCGCCGGACGCCACCCTCAAGACCGAACTCGACGCATCGCCATCCATGGACGGACTCGATCTCGCGACACTCGCCACCACGCCCCAGGCGTATACGCGCGGCAACGGACCGCTTGTGGTCGCCTACGACTTCGGAATGAAGCGGAACATTGTCCGGATCCTGGAATCCACCGGACTCCGTGTCGAGGTCGTCCCCGCCGAAACCAGTGCGGCCGATGTCCTCGCCCGCAACCCGGATGGCGTCTTCCTCTCGAACGGTCCGGGCGATCCGGCCGCGGTGGGGTACGCTCCGGCCGCGATTCGTGAGATCAGCGAGAGTGGCGTCCCGACGTTCGGGATCTGCCTGGGTCACCAGCTCTTGGGCCTTGCGTTCGGGGCGGGCACGATCAAGCTCGCGTACGGGCACCGCGGTGGAAATCACCCCGTCAAGGACCTTGCGAGCGGCAAGGTGATCATCACCACCCAGAACCATGGCTTTGCCGTTGAAGGCGGGCCCGACGGCGTTCCCGGGGCACCGGACCTGATGGTGACCCACCTGAACCTGAACGACGGGACGGTCGAGGGGCTCCGGCATCGCACGCTGCCGGTCTTCGCTGTGCAGTACCACCCCGAGGCCGCTCCCGGACCTCACGATGCCTTCCCGCACTTCGGCCAGTTCCTTGATGCGATCCGGCTGCGGCGGGGGGAAAAGGACGCAACCTCTTGACAGACAACACTTAAGCGTCGTACATATCGGCCCGAATGGGTGGGGTCACGGACGACCCCGGCCACCTCCCGAGGGACCGATGACCAAGGCCGATCTCGTCGAACAGGTGACTGCAGCAATTGCCCGCACGTCCGGGCCGATGATCTCGAAAAAGGATTGTGCGCGCGTAGTCGACGCGTTCCTCGACGCGGTCAAGCAGGCACTGCGCGAACAGCACAACATCGAGGTTCGCGGTTTCGGCACGTTCAAGATCCGGCGCCGCAAGACGCGAATGGCTCGCAACCCGCGTACCGGCGAGCCCGTCGAGGTGGCCGCGCGTCCAGTGCCTGTGTTCAAGCCCAGCAAGGAGTTGCGCGCTCTGGTGGCGAACGAGGAGTTCAATCCGGCTGATGAAGACGACGATTCGGACGACGAGTGACCGCGTTTCGGGTTGAGCTCTTCGCCAGGTATGCCGAATTGCTTGGTGCAGAAGAAGTTGCGCTCGAGCTTCCCACCCCCGTGACCGTCTCCATGGTGACCGACGCCCTCCGCGCCCTGCCGGGCGGCGAGGTGCTTCCTGCCCGGCCGGTTCTCGCTCGGAACCTCCGTATTGCCGCTCCCGCCGACACGATTGAACCGGGCGACCTACTCGCGCTCCTTCCCCCACTCGCCGGCGGCTGAGCCGGTGGCCGCCCTCACGACCGAACCCATCGACCAGACTGCCTTGGGCGCTCTCGTGCTCCGACCAGGTTACGGGGCGGTCACCAGCTTCGTCGGGCACGTGCGGAACCATCACGGCGGTCGCTCGGTGGATCGCCTCTGCTACTCGGCGTACCACCAAATGGCGGAACGGGAGTGCGCGGCCATCGCCGAGGAGGCGATGACCCGCTGGGAGGTCGTGGTGGCCGTCCGGCACCGTCTCGGCGACCTCGTTGTCGGCGACATCGCCGTCGCGGTCGCAATTGGGAGTGCGCACCGAGCTGAAGGTTTTGCCGCCTGCCGCTTTGTGATCGAGGAGGTCAAGCGCCGGGTGCCGATCTGGAAGCACGAGCACTATGCCGACGGAACATCCGCGTGGGTCGATCCGACTGCTGGCGTTGAGCGTAGCGAGTCGGAGGGACCATGATCGTCGACACGCTGCAGCGCCCCCTGCAGTCACTCCGGATTTCGGTGACCGACCGCTGCAACCTGCGGTGCAACTACTGCATGCCGGAAGAGCACTACACCTGGCTCCCGCGCGAATCGCTCCTCACGTTCGAGGAGATCGTGCGGTCGGCAACTGCGTTCGCGCGCGTGGGCGTGCGCAAGCTGCGGCTCACCGGTGGCGAACCATTGCTCCGTCGCGACCTGGCGGGCCTGATCCGGATGCTTCGCGCAATCGACGGGATTGACGAGATCGCGCTCACCACCAACGGGCTCCTGCTCGCGCCCGTGGCAAGTGCGCTGCGTGATGCGGGGCTGGATCGGGTGACCGTGAGCATCGACACGCTGCGCCCTGAGCGGATGGCCACCTTCGCACGGAGCACGCGTCACGCGGACGTAATTGCAGGAATCCGAGCCGTTCGCGACACGGGTTTTTCCGGCACCAAGCTGAACGCGGTGGTGGTGCGGGGGTACAACGACGATGAACTCGTCGATCTGGTGCGCTTTGCGGCGGCGCACGGCGCGGAGATGCGTTTTATCGAGTACATGGATGTGGGTGGTGCAACGCGTTGGCAGGACGATCGCGTCGTCA
>JBDSMU010000010.1:0-11160 GCA_039915685.1 Gemmatimonadales bacterium
GTCGGCGACCGACCGATGCGGCCGGTACACCCGGGGATTCGGATGGATCTCGAAGCCGCGATGGCAAAGCTACCCGAGGGCGCGCGACAGGTGTTCGTCCTGCACGACGTCGAGGGCTGGACCCACGAAGAAATCGCCGAGCGACTTGGGCTGGTGGCTGGCACATCGAAATCACAGCTCTCGCGGGCACGTGCTGCACTGAGGAGAATGCTCGATGGACTTTGAACACGATGACATCGGACCAGAACTGCAGGGTGCGATTGGGACGCTGCGCGATCGCGATCCGGAGCATGACTTGTGGCCGACGATCGCGGAAGCGGTCGCCGCCGAAGGCCGTCCCGGGTTCATCCAGGTTCGGCGTGGCGTGCTCATCGCGGCTGGTCTCGCATTGGTCGCGGCATCGGTTGCGATCACGGTTGCGCTGCGGGAAACGCCGGTGCGGACCGTGGTGGCGGGCGTTCCGCCGACCGTGGTCGTCCCTGCGGCCGCAGTCCTGCCGGCGGGCTTCAATGTTGCGACGGTCACTCTGGAGCGTGCCATCGAGCAGGTTGAAGCGGCAGTGGCGATGGCGTCGTCCACCCTTGACGAGAGCACCCGGGTTCGTATCGAGGGATCGATGGCCGTATTGAATGGCGCAATTGCTGACGCTCGCGCTCGCGCAGACGCCGCGCCACGCGATGTCGGTGCTGCGCGTTACCTCACCCGAACCATGCAGCGCAAGCTGGACGTTCTGCAATCGGTCGCGTCGATGACCCGGCGGACCTGACCATGTTCACGGCGCTCGTGTTGGCACTCGTCGTCGCGCCCGGAATGTTTGCCCCGACAGACACCACCTTTCGGCTGGCACGGGGCGCGACCGTTGAGATTTCGAGTTTCTCACAGCCGATCGTGGTGACTGGAGTCGAGGGCGATCAAATGGTCGTGCAGGGCGCGGATGTCGATGTCAGCAACGGGCAGGTCAGCATCGACGGCAAGATGTTCGGTCGTGGCTCACAGGGACAGATCGTGGTGCGGCTTCCCACCTGGGCGCACCTCAGTGTCAGCGCCGTCAATGGACCGATCACCGTCACGAACGCGCCAAACCGCCTCGAAGCCGACGCCGTCAACGGCCGCCTCGAAGTGTCCGGTGGGACCGGGCAGATGATGCTGTCCGCGATCGGCGAGATCGTGGTGCGAGGGTTTGGCGGGACGCAGCTCGATATCGAGGGGGTCTCGGGAAGCATCAGTGTTCGCGGCGCCACCGGGCGGATCGCGGTCGAGAACGTCAACGGACCGATCTTGCTCGATGCCATCGACTCGCGTGACGTGACCGTGTCGTCAACAAACGGTCAGGTACGGTGGAAGGGCGGCTTCGACCCGGCAGGTCGTTACCGCATCGAGACCCACAACGGCGGCGTCGAGATCAATGCACCAGTTACGCTCGATGCGCGCATCCGCCTCACCACCTTCCAGGGTGGCCTCTCGTCCGAGATTCCGGCAACGATTGCAGGGCCGAGCGACCGAAACAATGGACCGATGTCGGAACGACGGGTGACGGCAACGTACGGCCGCGGACAGGCCACCATCGACATCACCACCTTCAATGGTGGGGTGCAGGTGCGCGACCTCCACAAAGCCCGATAGGGGCGCCTGCAACCTTCGACGGCGCGGACGGGTCCGGTGGAGGTGGATTCGTATCAACCTCGACCGATCTGGCCCGCTGGATCACGCTCGTCGGCACGGCGACACTCTTCGCCGATTCGCTCTGGCGGCAGGCGTCGGTCGCCGCGCACAACGACTCAACCACGGGCGCCGGGTACGGGTTGGGCATCCACATCGACCCGACCCCTGCGGGCGTCGCGTTCGGCCACAGCGGCTACATCCCCGGCTACCTGAGCTGGGCGCGGTGGTATCCTGGTCGCAACGTCGCCGTTGCGATTCAAGTCAACACAAGCGACCCAGCTCGGCTGGCGTGGGACGGCTTTGACCTGAGCAACACCATCACGGTGAAGGTGGCAGCTGCGTGCCCCCAATGAGACCGAACGGGCCTGACGCCGGTGCACTGTTCGTTGTGCAACCATTCGCCGCTCCGAGGAGTCCAAGCAGGTACGGCTTCGCCAACACGCCAACAATTCCCGGCATTGCCAATTGGCGCGCCGCACCCGACGAGTTCCGATTCACCAAAGTGCGCCGCCCCGGACAGACGCTTGGCATCGCGCAGGCGAGCCGGCGAACTCACCAGTGATATTCCCTTGACGGTGGCTGGCAAGTGGGGTCCGCGAACAATGCGCAGGCAGATCAACGGCGGCGGTCCGTCGCTCCGGAGGAACTCGGTTGATGGGTCGCTCAGGATTCACCGGCGATAATCCCCGGTGGTCAGACATGTATTCTCTATTGAGGAACACCTCATGACCCGATCCATTGCAGTTGTTGCGGCCCTTGCAACCCTGGCCGGTACGCTCTCGGCGCAGGAAACCCGGTTCACTCGCCAACTTGCGGCCGGTTCCGTCGTGGAGCTGGACAACATCAACGGCTCGATCACCGTGTCCCAAACGAGTGGCCGAACGGCCGAGGTGATCGTGACCAAGACAGTAAAGAAAGGCGATGGCAACCTCGTTAAAGCGATCATGGAGGAGCGGAACGGAGTGATGAGGGTGTGCACGATCTACCTGAACCGCGACCCGAATCGATCGTCGTGCAAGGGCAACAACTCGACGAAGGGCGATCAGTTCGAGATCGTGATGGATTACGTGGTGCGTCTTCCGGCTGGGGTACGAGTCCGCGGCGAGACGGTCAATGGCGGCATCACGGTGAACGCGATCGATGCACCGGCCGATCTTGAGACCGTCAACGGCGACATCCGGGTTGACGCCGGCGCAGCGGGATCACTCCAGACCGTCAACGGATCGATCCGAGGCTCCTTCGCGCGGGCCGACTGGTCGGGCACGCTCAACATGGAAACCGTCAACGGCGGGATCGATCTCCAGTTCCCGGCCAATTTTGCCGCCGATGTCCGGGGCGAGACGGTCAGCGGCAGCATCAGCAGCCCCGACTTTCCGGTGACCATCACGGGTAAGTGGGGTCCCAAGTCATTCCGCGGATCGGTGGGCGGCGGCGGCCGCAGCCTCCGGGTCGAGACAGTCAACGGAAACATCACGATCAGGAAGCGCTGAACGGGACATCGGCAGTCGTCGGTTGGCGGTGGCCCGCGTAACTTTCGCGATGCCTGACCTCTTCTCATCCAAGGGCCTTGCCGCGTGGCATCAGCGACTTGAGGCATCACCTGCGTTCAGGGCTGCCGCGCGCGACTGGTCCGGCACCATCGTGCTCCGCGAGCGCCGCTCCGGATCGAAATCTCGTCGCACGTGGATCGAACTCGCCGGGGGCCGCCTGATCGCACTGCGCGCCGCTGATGCCAACGACGAGGCATCGGCGGAGTTCGTGCTCGAGGGCTCCCCCGCGACGTGGCGCGACCTCGTCGCCGGATCACGAGATCTGGCTGCCGCAGCGCTTGCAGGTGAGGTGGCCCTGCAGCGTGGCTCGATCTGGAAACTCATCCCGCACGTGAAGGCCGCCGCGTCGTTGCTCGCGGCGGCAAGATCCGACTAGCACGGCAAATCCTCCCGCCATCTCAGCGCCCGATTCGAACCACCACGGTTTTCTCCGACCGGGAAACTGTGGCGCCGAGAAACTCTGCGGAAAGGCCGACGACCTTCACCCGGAGAGTATCGCCGACCACCTCTACCCGTGGGTCGGCGAGCCCCGCCACCTCGACCCGATCAATGCCGTTGAACAACGGATGGGCGCCGTGCGCGCTGGTCAGCGCGTCGAGATCGGCGCCTGCTTCGTCGAGCATGGTGATCGCTCCCGCATCGTTGCCCAGCCTGAGGAAGCGACTGTGCAGGACATCTCCAGCAGTGAGTCGCTCGACATTGATCGGGTCGAACCCCTGCGGCCAGAGTGGACTGTTCGGCGATTCGATAATCACCCGCCAACCATTGCGGGCGTGAAACGTTGCCAGCTGGGCGGCACGCGACGCAGCGAGTCGCGCGATGTCCGCGACGGCGCGCCCCGTTGCGGCATCGACAAAAGCACGGGGAAAGGCACACGCCGGCCGTGGGCCCAGGGCCGTCGTCAGGAGCGCGTCAAGGAACTGTGCGTCGTGGCTCTCGAGCGACTCCGCCCAACCCGGTCCGTGGCGGTCGAGGAGCACCGCGAACGCCAAACCCGAGGCGTACGCCCTGACCCTCACATCGGCGATCCCGTACTCATCAGGTGGAATGATCTCGGCGTCGTCGTCCCGCACCTTTCGTTCGACGTAGCTGGCGAGCCCCTCGTTCAGTTCCGTGCCCCTCTCGTACGCGATCGACGCCGAATCCAGCAACGCATACCGCCGACTTCGCGCGTCGAGCGCCGCCCTCGCCCAGCACGCCGACTGGGCACCAGTCGCCCCGACCGCTGCCCTCAGCGCCGATGATTCGATCCGGCGGAGCGCAAGCGCGCTGGCATCCGAAGTCGGGTACAGGAAGAGATCCGCTTCGTTCGCTGACCATGACGGATGTCGAAGGCGCTGGAAGCCGTGAAAGGCCTCGTGTACGGCCAGTGCGGCGCGGCCAGGTGACGTACCTTGCGCAGTCGTGTCGATGATTACCGTCGCCGTCAGAACTCCGCCGATCTCCGCGGTGCTGTTGGCCGTGACAGCGGGATGGCGCCCAGGAAATGTGCTGACGGCCTGCAACGGCGCCGGGAGTCGTGCCGATCCGTCTGGCGGGGACGGATGGCGAAAAAACCATGTGCGTTCGCCGTCATGGACCGCGAGCGGCACGGACATCGGGTCGAACTGCGGCCAGAGCGGCGATCCTTGCCGCCGCTGGTTCGCGACAGCGGCGATATCCTGCTCGAGGCGGACGGCGGCGGGCACGTCACGCGTACCGGGCGTCGGTTCCATCGCTGCGTTGCCTACACAGCCGGCGAGAGCCAACAACACCACGCATTGCAGGGTAGGCACACGCACCTCGGCGACAGGGGAGTCATCTCCCCTGCACAGATGCGCCGGGCCAGCGCAAGGTCGCATCCCGCGCCGCGACCCCACCGGTGGGGTCGTGCTAGCTGTTCGCGGTGGGTAGGGCGTCGAATGCGATCGGCGCGGCCAGCAGCGCGTCGGGAATCGCAAACGCGTCTGTCACCTGCTCGGCAATCGGCCGGAGCTCTGCGCAGCACTTGTTGACCAGATACCGGATCGCCTTCGCTTTCGGGGTCTCGACGGCGCCGCTCATCAGGAACCATCCCAGGTCACGCTCCACCGCCGAGGCCCAGTAGAGGTCACGGAGCAGTACCAACGTGGAGCGGAGCGGCGCGTCGGCTTGCTCAACTTCCGCCTGCATTGCCTCGAACGACTCGCGCTCGACGTGCGCGGTAGCCAGGTGCATCAAGTGGTCCTGCACGCCACCCATCGAAGCGCTTCCGTCATCTCCGTTCCCCGACTTCATCGCCGCACGAAGACGCGCCGCAGCGCGATCGAGGATCCGCGCTTCACGGTACCGGAGCAGGCCGAGCTGCTGCTGCGGGTCGCGCAGGTGATCTTCGTCGTCGCGACGAGTAACGACGGGGTTGAGGGAGCGGATCGCGCTGCGTGCGCGACGGGTGAGGAACCGGATCATCCCCATCTCATCGAACTCTTGCCGATACCCGGTGAGCAGGCCCTTGGCGAGCAGCTGCATCAGCACGGTGTTGTCGCCCTCGAACGTGGTCCATACGTCGATGTCGGCGCGCAACACGGCAATGCGGTTGACCTTGAGGTATCCCTGCCCGCCACAGCATTCCCGCGCGTCGGTGATGGTCGATTGTGCAAACCAGGTGGTGTAGGCCTTGAGCCCCGCCGCCAGGCCTTCCACCTCTCGGCTCTCGCCTGGTTCCATCGAAGCGTAGCGATCGACCAGGCGCGAGAGTGCCACGTCGAGCACGATCGTGGTGGCGAGTGCAGGAAGCAGCCGTCGTTGGTGGGTGCGATAGTCGAGCAGTGGAGTGTGGTTGCCGCCGTCGGGGCCGAACTGCTTGCGTCGATTGCCATACCGAATGGCAATCGTGAGCGCACTCTTGGCGGCGGATAGTCCCGACAGCGCGATCGTGATCCGACCACCCACCAGCGTACCGATCATGGTGAAGAACCTGCGCGCCGGACTTTCGATCGGTGAGGAATACGTGCCATCAGGCGCTACGTCACCGAAACGATTGAGCAGGTGCGATCGCGGAATGCGCACCGCATCGAACCAGAGTCGGCCGTTGTCGACGCCGTTGAGGCCTTCCTTCTCGCCCGTGTCGGCGATACACACGCCCGGCATCGTCTTGCCATCGGTGTCGCGCACCGGAACCAGAAACGCGTGCACGCCATGCGACGTGTCGCCCGTCACCAACTGCGCGAACACCGTCGCCATCCGGCCGTGCAGCGCGGCGTTGCCGATCCATTCCTTGTGGGCGCCGCCGTGCGGTGTATTGATCAGGAACTCTTCAGTGGCGGTGTCGTAGGTCGCGGTGGTCTCTAGGTCGCGGACGTTGGACCCGCTGCCCAGTTCGCTCATGGCGAACATGCCGAGCATCTCGCCGCGAGAGATCGCGGGGAGAAAGTGCTCGTGATGCCACGCGGTGCCGAGCAACTGGACGGAGCCCTGAAAGAGACCGAACTGGACGCCGAACTTGATGGTGAGGGACAGATCGTGGAACGCCAACGTTTCGAACGCTGCCACGAATGCGCGGGCGTCACCCTTGCCACCCTGCGCCACGGGCACCGGCAGCGCGCCCAGGCCCGCCGCGGCAAGTTGCTGCGTCCAGCGTAGGACCCGCTCCCGATACCCGGCGGTCGATTCGCCATAGTGGTGGGTAAAGTCCGGGGTCGCGAGCAGGGCGCGGACGGTGTCGCGGATCGCCCCCTCGTCACCGTCGAGGAGCGCCTGGAGTCCGGCGACATCGACAGTGAGAGACGGGCCAATGGACGCTGGCGACACGGCGGCGGCGGGGGCGGCTGGTCGGGCTTGAGGGACGGTCATTCAGGAAGGTGGGGCAACGCGGCGGAGGGAGCAAGCAGGATAGGCTGACACCTTAGGCGTCATCCCATGTGACCGTCCTCCGCTCGCCTGCGTCTTCAATACAACGGAGGAGTTCATGATGCGGAAGGTGATCCTGATCTTCGCCCTGCTGTTGGGCGCGGCGTGCCAAAGCACTTCTACCGGGGTTGAGGGAGGAGTGCTGGCGAAAGGGAGGTGGGGGGGGAACGACGCGGGCGTCATCATCACCGACTCGGTCACCCACGTTCACATCGGCTGCACCTACGGTGACTTCCCCGCCGCGGTCCCGGTTGACGAGCGGGGAAGGTTCAGGGTCTCGGGGAGCTATCTACGGCGCGCATATCCCGTCGCGATGGGGCCGTTGCTGCCAGCCGAGTTCACGGGAACGATCAACGGGAGCTCGATGACGTATACGGTCGTGGTGACCGATACCGTGGAGAATGAGGTGGTAACGCTGGGACCGACAACGGTGACGCTGGGGAAGGAGCCACGGATGGGGCCGTGCCCGATCTGTCACACACCCAGGGTGCGGAGCGCGATCTGAGCGTAGGTTGCCCCACACCGATCCGACCAAGCGCCCTGCATGACTCTGCGCCTCGCGCCCGCTACACTCCCCCATGTCCACGATCGTGATCATCGGCGCCGGCGCCGCCGGCCTCATGGCAGCCATTCACGCGGCGGGACCGGGGCGCCGCGTCGTGATGCTGGAGCGAACGGCTGATGGCGGCCGCAAGATCCTGATCTCGGGCGGCGGGCGGTGCAACGTCCTGCCTTCGGAACTTGATCCCGCTCGGTATGTGACCGCGTCTTCCGCCAACACAATGCGCAACTTGCTGCGGAGCTGGCCGCTGGCCGATCAGCGCGAGTTCTTCGAGACCACGCTTCGCCTGCCACTCGTGCTCGAACCCGAAACCGGCAAGCTCTTTCCTGTCGCGAATCGGTCACGGGTGGTGCGCGACGCGCTGGTGAACGCAGCTGTTCGTGCCGGCGTCGAGTGGAACCCCAACACGACAGTGACCAGGTTCGAGCCGCACGGGCGCAAGTGGAAGGTGCACCGCGACGCCGCGCCACCGATCGATGCCGACGCCGTGATCGTCGCGACCGGCGGGCTCTCAGTCCCGCAGACCGGCTCCGACGGTTTCGGCCTCCGAATCTTGGCCGAACTCGGCCACACCATCCATCCCACCTACCCCGCGCTGACCCCGCTGACCATCACGCCACCGGTGTTCGCCGACCTGGCTGGCGTGTCATTGACGGTGACCCTTCGAGCGGCAAGCACCACCGAGACGCGCGACGCGACCGGCGGATTTCTTTTTACGCACCGCGGCTACAGCGGACCATCTGCGCTGGACGTATCCCACGTGGCGGTACGCGGCGCACTCGTCGGAGAACACGCCACACTGATGGTGTCGTGGACTACTCACGACGCCAACGCATGGACGACTCTGCTCACGTCCTCAGCGCAACACGTTGCCACTGTGGTGCGGCGCGAACTCCCCACCCGCCTAGCCGACCGGCTGCTCACCGAAGCAGGAGTGGCGTACGACACCACCCTCGCCACACTCACGCGTGCCGATCGCATTGCATTGATCGATGCACTCACCCGATTTTCGCTGCCATGGTCGGGCGACGAGGGATACCGCAAGGCCGAAGTGACCGGGGGCGGCCTCTCGCTGGCCGAAGTGTCACCAAAGACGCTCGAGAGCCGGATGCACCCCGGACTCTTCCTCTGTGGCGAGCTCCTGGATGCATTTGGGCCGATCGGCGGCTATAACTTCGCGTGGGCATGGAGCACCGGCCGTCTTGCCGGTCGCGGTGCTGCCCAATTCGTGAGCCCTCCTGCTTCCTGAATCACCACCGGACAGTCCATGACGTCTCGTAGCGTGTTCGCCGTCCTGATCCTCCTCGCTTCGCCGCTTTCCGCGCAACAGCGTCTCACCACCCCTGAGCAGGCACTGGGCTTCGCGATCGGCGCTGACTATCGGCTGGCGACGTACACACAACTGCATCGCTGGTGGGAGAAGCTTGCGACCGAGTCGCCCCGGATGGTGCTCGACACAATCGGGACCACCGCAGAGGGACGCCCGCAGGTGATGGCCATCATCTCGTCGCCGGCCAACCTGGCGCGCCGCGAGGAGTATCGCCGCATCAGCGAGGAGCTGGCACGCGGCCGGATCGACGAGGCAACGGCTCGCAAGACGGCGATGCACGGCAAGGCGATCATCTGGATCGATGGCGGCCTCCACGCCACAGAGGTGCTCGGTGCCCACCAGTTGATGGAAACGGTGTGGCAGTTCGTCTCGCAGGACGACCCTGAAACCCTGCGCATCCTTGAGGACGTGATCATCCTCGCGGTGCACGCCAACCCCGACGGACAGGAACTGGTGTCGGGGTGGTACATGCAGGAGGCCGACGCGAGCCGACGCAGCTACAACAGCATCCCTCGCCTCTATCAGAAGTACATCGGGCACGACAACAACCGTGATTTTTACCGCAACGCCCAGGTCGAATCGCAGAACATCAGCCGCTCGATGTATCGCGAGTGGTACCCGCAGATCATGTATAACCACCACCAGACGGGGCCGGCGGGCACCATCATGTTCGCCCCACCCTTCCGCGATCCGTTCAACTATGTCTATGATCCGATGATCCCGACCGGGCTCGACTTTGTGGGCGCCGCGATGCACCGGCGGTTCACCGCCGAGGGCAAGGGCGGCACGGTGTCGCGCGATGCCGCCAACTACTCGACGTGGTGGAATGGCGGGCTGCGCACCACGGCGTATTTCCACAACATGATCGGTCTGCTCACCGAGACGATCGGCTCGCCGACACCGATACAGGTTCCGCTGCGGTATGAGCGTCAGCTCCCAGCCGGTGGTCAGGCGCTGCCGGTTGCATGGGGAACGTGGCATTTCCGGCAGTCGATCGATTACTCAATGACCGCGAACCGCGCGGTGCTCGATCTCGCCAGCCGGTATCGTGAAGATCTGCTGTTCAACATCTGGCGGATGGGCCGCAACTCGATCGAGCGCGGGTCGACCGACACCTGGACGCACACGCCGGGACTGATCGCAGCTGCGTCTACTGCCGCACAGGCGGCGAACCCGCCCGGCACGCAGGGGGCCCAGGCCGCCCAAGCCGCGCAACGCGCCGGCGAAGCAGTGCTGCGTGATCCGGCGCGCCGTGACCCGCGCGCCTATGTGATCCCCG
Organism: Gemmatimonadales bacterium; assembly: GCA_039915685.1. Lineage (GTDB taxonomy): Bacteria > Gemmatimonadota > Gemmatimonadetes > Gemmatimonadales > GWC2-71-9 > Palsa-1233. Next base: position 10,251 of record JBDSMU010000010.1, read on the forward strand.
CCGGACAGGCCGAGATGGGTGCGGTGGTGGATTTCCTGCAGGCGCTCTCGACCAGCGGAATCGAGATTCACAAAGCGACCGCAGCGTTTGCGGTGAACGGAAAGCGATACCCAGCAGGCTCGTTCGTGGTGCGCACCGACCAGGCGTTTCGCCCGCATGTGCTCGACATGTTCGAGCCGCAGGACCACCCGACCGATTTGCAGTATCCCGGCGGCCCACCGAAGGCGCCGTATGACAACGCCGGGTGGACGCTGGCTTATCAGATGGGATTCGCGTTCGATCGCGTGCGCGACGCGTTCGATGCACCGCTTGCACTCGTCACCACCGAACGCATCGTACCTGATCCCGCGCCATTCGATGCCAGCGCTTCCGCGTGGCGGATCTTGCCCACCGCGACCGATGCGTTCCTCGCCGTCAATCAACTCACCTCGGCCGGTCAGCGCGTGGAGCGAACGAGCAGCGGCGATTTCGTTGTTCCCGCATCACCGGTCAGCCGCGAGATCCTGTCGAATCTCGCCCGCGACCGTGCCCTCCCCACGGCTTCGGCAGGTCGCATGCGCGGGACCCCCGTCAAGCCACTGCGCGTGGCACTGTGGGATCGCTATGGCGGGTCGATGGAATCGGGATGGACCCGCTGGCTGCTGGAGCAGTATCAGGTTCCGTTCGAAGTCGTGTATCCGAAGCGCCTCAACCATGGCTCGCTGAATCGTGACTTCGACGTGGTGATCTTCGTTGACGGTGCGATCCCGGCGGCCGACCCGCGGCAAGGCACCGGTGGCGGCGCCCAGGATTCCGCGTCGGTGCCGGCGGAGTACCGCGACTGGGTCGGACGCGTGTCCGTCGCGAATACGATTCCCGAACTTCGACGCTTCGTTGAGGGCGGCGGGCGGATCATCGCGATCGGCTCATC
>JBDSMU010000012.1:0-6188 GCA_039915685.1 Gemmatimonadales bacterium
TGCCTGTCTCGGTCATGCGGGTTCCAGCGGTGCTCGCGGCGAGCGCAATGCCGAAGTCTGCCACCAGTGCCGACCCGTCGTGCAGCATGATGTTTTCGGGCTTGATGTCGCGATGGATCACGCCATGTCGATGGGCGTAGTCAAGTGCCCCGGCGACTTCGGTCGCGAGCCGCACCGCGTCGCCAATCGGCAACTGCTTTTCCCGGTTGAGTCGGTCACGCAGCGACTCGCCCTCAACGAACGGCATCACGTAGTACGCGGTGCCGCTCACTTCACCAGAATCGATGAGGCCGAGGATGTGCGGATGCTGCAGCGTGGCGATGGTCTTGATTTCGCGCAGGAACCGCTCAGCGCCGATCACGGCCGCGAGTTCGGGGCGCAGCACCTTGATGGCAACCTTGCGATCGTGCTTGATGTCGTGCGCGAGATACACCGTAGCCATGCCGCCCTGGCCGATCTCGCGTTCGATGCGATAGCGGTCGGACAACGCCGCAGTAAGGCGCGTGACCGCGTCGGTCATCGCAATTCCCCAGTGGTCGGAAGCTTGACTCGCTTGAGCAGTGCGACAAAGCGCGGGTCAGTGCGAAGCGGGGCGAGTTCGGGCCAGAATGCGAGCCCAGCCGCGAGCACACTGCGATCGCTGACCGCGCGTTCCACTAACACCATGGCGCGGTCGAGTTCCCCGAGCGAGGTATGGATCGCCGCCAGAAAGATCGGATTGACGTAGTGCGTTCGGCCGTACGTTTCGAAGCGTGCAAGCACATCGCGCGCCTCCGCGGTCCGCCCGATGCGAGCGTAGGTGATGGCGAGACCATGCAGCGGCATGTCCCCGACGTAGCCCTGCACCCGAAGGTATTCCCGCAACGCTTCGTCGTACCGCCCCTGCTCGCGGTAGGCCGCACCGAGGAAGGAGTCGAGGTACATGAAGGTCGGATCGACGGCGATCGTTTTCGCGTGCTGAGCAATTACCTCGTCGTACCGACCTGCCAGGTAGAGGCACCATTCACGAACGAATCCTCCGATGGGCGACAGTCGGTCCACCACGCTCGCCTGCTCTGCGTTGGCCAGCCCCTTCGTGATCTGGCCGGTCAGGCACTGCCAGTTCGCATACAGCGCGGCGACGTCCGCCGAATTGGGGGCGACTGCGAGACCGCGTTGCATCTCCCGATCGGCAGTCGCGGCATCCCAGTTGGACACATAGGACGCGTAGCCGAGAACAAGGAGTGCTTCGCCCGCCTGGCTGCCGTGCTTCAGGGCTGCTTCCGCCGCGCCTTTGGCGGAGTCATACGCTACCGCCGGGAGCATGTAGGCATCGGCCAGATACGCGTAGTCCCACGCAATGCCGACATAGGCCTGCGCGTAGCCGGGATCCCGTGTCAGCGCATCACGGAAGAAGTCCAGTGCGCGGCGCAGCGATGCCTCCGAACCGTGGTGCACCAGGGCGAGACCCTGCAGATAGAGATCGTGCGCTTCAGGACTGCTGGTCCGGCCCGCCTGCGTCGCCGCCAGCGCGTCGCCACCGAGGGTCAGCGCGAGACGACGTGCGATGGCCTGGGTGATCGAATCCTGCACCGCGAACGCGTCCTGCACCCCCTGGTCGTAACTGTCCGACCAGAGCTCGAGTCGCGACTTGGTATCGATGAGCTGTACGCTGACGCGGAAGCGCTCTCCCGCGCGTCGCACGCTCCCCTGGAGCAGGCTCGTCACGCCGAGCTTCGCGCCCACGTCGCCGACATCGAGATCGCGACGCCCCTTGAACGAGAACGCGGACGTGCGCGCGGCCACACGAAGGCCCGGCACCTTGCCAAGCGCTGTGGTCAGCTCGTCAGTCATGCCGTCGGCGAAGAACTCCTGGGTCGAATCTCCGCCGATGTTGACCAGGGGGAGAACGGCGATAGAGTGGTCGGTGGCCGCGTCGGAGGCGTTCGACATCGTGCTGCGGCGACTCCACAACCACAGGGCCGCCACCACCAACAGACCGACTGCCATCAGTGCAGCCAGCGCGCGCGTTGAATTCCTTCGCGGACCGGACACAGCGACGACACTGGCAGGCTCGGCCATGGCGCGGGCCAACTCACCACAACTCGCAAAGCGATCGGCCGGCGTCTTGGCCAGCGACCGAAGCACGGCCTGGTCTATCGTGGCGGGCACGGCCGGTCGCGCGCTGCGAATGCTCCGAGGTGTCTCGGTCATCAATCGGGCGATGATCACTTGCGCGGTGGCACCGGTGTGCGGTGGTTCCCCGGTCAGCATCTCGTAGGTCAGCGCCCCCAGCGAGTACTGATCGGATCGCGCATCCACCGCGCGATCGCCCGATGCCTGCTCCGGACTCATGTAGTGCGGCGTCCCGAGCGAGAGGCCGGTTTGCGTGATGCGTTCTCCACCAGCCTGGGCGACGGCGAGCGCGATGCCGAAGTCGGCGATGATCGGCTGACCCGCCTGGAGGAGGATGTTCTCCGGCTTGAGATCGCGATGCACCACGCCCCGGGCATGGGCGAAGTCGAGCGCGCCGGCCATCAGGGTAACGAGCCGAATGGTCTCCTCGACCGGAAGTTGCTGTTCACGATCGAGCCGCGCCCTCAGCGTCTCGCCTTCGATGTAGGGCATGACGTAGTAGAGCAGGCCATCCACCGCGCCGCTATCGAAGAGCGGCAGCAGGTGGGTGTGCTGCAGATTGGCGGTGACCCTGATCTCGGCCAGGAAGCGTTCGGCACCGAGCACAGCGCCGAGTTCCGGCTTGAGGACCTTGATGCCGACCTGGCGATCATGCTTGATGTCGTGGGCGAGATAGACCGTGGCCATGCCACCGGCGCCGATCTCGCGCTCGATGGTGTAGCGGTCGGCCAAAGCAGCGGTGAGACGGTCAATCATTGCCGACCAACTCCTTCGATGGTCCAGACATCGCTGCGCCGGTCCATCGCGACACAGGCGCCAAGCTTGCCTGGAAGCGAGATCGAAAGGTGATCGAGACGGCAGGTCGTGGGAATCGTTGCCACTCTGACCGCCGGGCCACCCGACTCGGAGATCCGATACAGGCCGGGCGTCTCCTCGCTGTGACGCCACGAGGTGAAATAGATCGCGCCGTCGCCCTGCCAGTTGAGCGCGAGAAGCATTTCCCCTGAATCCTCAGCCGAATCAAAGCGCCAGCTGGCGATAGGCCGGAAATCCCACTTGGTCAGCGGAGTGGTCCCGAGCACCATGGCGGTCGAAGTAGCCACCAGAACCGCTGCGCGGAGGCCATCAGGAGCTGGCGCAAATGCGGTGAGCCTGAGGGAGTCGGGGGCGACCAGGTTGCGCCAGTTTCCCTCCAGAGAATCGAGCACTATCAATGATTTAAAGTCGGCAGCGATATCGAGCACGCCACGCGCCCCGAGCGGCCACACGTGACTGCCAGCCCCCGGGGAGGGATGGGTGAACGGGCGACGTGATGGCAGCTCGAGACCGTCGAGTCGTACTCCTGTTCCTTCCTGTACCGCATGCGAGTAGGTAAGCCGGTGACCAGCGAGGGAGACGTACACTCCTGAGCCGAATGGAAGCGCCTCGGCGCTCAGCGCCTCTTCCACGCCATTCGCGAGATTGAGCGAATAGAGGTTGTCGCCAAGGGCGTCGCCGCGACCGAAGTAGAGGGTACTGCCATTCGGCGAAATGCCGGGTGAGCCATACCACGTGGTACCGCGGGTGCGTTGCTGAGCCACCAGCGAGCCTGGGGTCAGCTGATAAGTCCAGAGGTCGGTAGTCGCGTCGCCAGTTGCGAAAATCATCCGACCTAATTTCCTCGCGACGTCAAAGGTACCGGCATAGAGCGTCGGGACCCGGCTCAACAAGGTGGTTGGTACTGGTGCCATGATCCCATTGCGATCGACAGCCAGCTTGACGAATTCGTCCTCCCGCACGGATCCGACAATGAAAAAGAGCACGGCATCTCCCGCCGGATTCCATCGCAGTGGACCCCTGATGTTGATCGCGCGGTTGGCGGTTTCCTTGCCGGTCCGATCGATGATTCGTACCCTGGAATCGGCCGAATTCATTGCAAGCCAACGACCGTCGGGTGACCAGGCCACGTCGACTGCATACTGGAAGGGCAACTGAATGCTGTCGACCAGAGCGCCAGTGGCGAGGTTCACGAAAAGCGCCGTCGCATTGCGAGCCGGATTCGCCCGGATGATCACGACGCTGTCACCGGACGGGTGGGTGTCGTGTGGTCCCGCCGGACCAATCAACCGCGCGACACCACCGCCACGCGGGACGGCGAAGAGTCCGACGCGCACCGAGTCGAGCTGTGCCGCCACCACGAGCTGGCTGCCATCGTGCGACCAGCGTGCGTTGCCAACTCTCCGCGCATCACGGATGATCGACGTCGCCTGGGTGGTTCCTGTTTCCTGCACCAAAATGGTGGTACGGCAGCTGTCGCGACGTGCGGTGGGGCAGTTGACGTCGTTATAGGCGACCCAGCCACCGTCGGCGGAGATCGCCGGCTGGCCGGTGCGCCCATTGAAGGTGAGCTGCTTCCGCTGAGCGACAATGGCGCTGGTCGCTGGATTCCTTGCAGTGGCACCGATCGCGACGGCGATGGCGCCGCCAAGGAGTGCACCGCCGACAAGTGCAGCGCGCCAATCAATCCGGCGGCCGCGCGCCGCAGCCGGTGCGTACCCTGCGCCGGCAGAATTGAGTGCCATGGCGAAACTTGCCGCTGAAGGAAAGCGATCAGCAGGGAGCTTCTCGAGCGCATGCCTGACTGCCGCAGAGACGTGACTCGGCACCGATCGGCGTTGCCCCGTGAGCTCCTTAGGCGACTCGGTCATCACCTTCGCCATGATCGCCTGCGCGCTCGGACCGGTGAAGGGTGGTTCGCCGATCAGCATCTCGTAGGTGACCGCGCCGAGGGCATAGACATCGCTGCGCGCGTCGAGTGTCTTCTCGCCCATCGCCTGTTCGGGGCTCATGTAATGCGGTGTGCCGAGTGACATTCCAGTCTGGGTCATCCGCTCACCGCCTGCCTGCTGCACCGCGAGGGCGATGCCGAAGTCGGCCACCACCGCGCTCCCATCCTGGATCAGGACGTTTTCCGGCTTGATGTCGCGATGCACAATGCCGCGCTTGTGGGCGTACTCGAGTGCCGCGGCAATTTCCGTCGCGAGTCGCACCGCATCGGCGATCGGGAGCTGGGTTTCCCGAGTGAGACGTTCCCGCAGCGTCTCGCCGTCGACGTAGGGCATGACATAGAAGAGCTGATTGTCGGCCGTACCACTGTCGAAGAGCGGCAGGATGTGCGGGTGCTGCAGGTTCGCCGTGGTCTTGATCTCGCTGAGGAATCGCTCGGCGCCGATCACGGCCGCGAGTTCGGGGCGCAGCACCTTGATGGCAACCTTGCGATCGTGCTTGATGTCGTGCGCCAAATACACCGTCGCCATTCCCCCCGCGCCGATCTCGCGGTCAAGGCGATAATGGTCGGCGAGTGCCGCGGTGAGCGCTCCGAGACTCATGGCTTCAGCTCCATGACCCAGATGTTGCTCTGGCGATCGGTCAGCGTGTAGTAGATGAGACCGTTGGCGAACCGGAACCCGTAACGGTCGGAGCCGACACGCGAGTCACCAAGGTCGAGAATGTGCTGTGGAATGCCACCGCTAACCGGAACCGACCAGATTGACGCAGCACCGGTGGCGGTGTGGCTCTTGAAGTAGACGGTGCGGCCGTCTTCTGACCAAAGCGAAGTCTCCGCGACTGGGGCCCCGGGCTGTTTCACATCATACAAGGCCCGGGGCTCGCCACCGTCGACTGACACAACGTTCATTGTGCCGCCCAGCAAGTCGGACGTAAAAGTGAGGAAGCGGCCATCGGGCGACCAGGCCGGCCAATAGCCAGCGGCGAGAGGCTCTCGGGATTCCCACGCTCCCCCTGCGCCGCGCGTGGCGATCCGGATTGCCGACGTGCCACTCAGCATGAAGTACGCGATCGACTTCCCGTCGGGCGACCACCTCGGCTGTAACTCCTGCGCCGGTGTGTTGGTGAGCTTCTCGAGCGCACCGCCGTCCAAGGGCAGCAGGTAGATGTCGCGGGAATTACCTCGAAACGAATGGAAGGCGACTGACCGCCCATCCGGCGAGGGATACGGTGAAAACTCGGGAGTCGGGTCGGTTGTCAGTCGCTCTGGTACGCCGGTCGAGAGGGACATTCTATAGATGTCCGCA
>JBDSMU010000138.1:0-24163 GCA_039915685.1 Gemmatimonadales bacterium
GCGGGCGCCGGGACCTGGCTCGACCAACTTCTCGGTGCCGCCTGCCTGCGGAATGCCTTTGCCGATGTCCGGGCACCTTGGTCGACGATCTCGATGGAAGCGATCACGGTGCGTCAGCCCCGATGGCTGGTCACGTCAGCGGGCACCCGGCCCGGCAACCGACTTGCCGAGTTTCGACGGCGCCCGGGCTGGGACGCCCTCGAGGCTGTGCGGGCCGGTCGGATCATCGAGATTCCCGGCGACCTCTTCGCGCGCGCTGGACCGACGCTGGGCAAGACGCTTCGGGCTCTGGTGGCGGGCCGCGGCGGCTGATCGGTTGTTCCCTTCTCGCGTCCGGTATCGTTATCTTGCCCGCCCGGGAGCGATGGCCGAGTGGCTGAAGGCGGCGGTTTGCTAAACCGTTTTAGGGGAGAAATTCCCTAACGAGGGTTCGAATCCCTCTCGCTCCGTTGGTAACCGATTCCACCGAGTCCTGCCTGCATGCCCTCCCCACGCGTTCGTTTCGCCCCGTCGCCCACCGGATTCCTGCACGTTGGCGGCGCCCGCACCGCTCTCTTCAACTGGCTGTACGCGAAGCGCAATGGCGGCACCATGGTGCTCCGGATCGAGGACACCGATCGTGAACGGAGTACCGACGCCCACACCCAGGTGATCCTCGACGGGATGACGTGGCTCGGCCTCACGTGGGACGAGGGACCGGTGTTCCAGGGTGAAAACGCGGAGCGCCACCGCGCCGACGCCGATCAGTTGCTGGCGAGTGGTGCAGCGTACCGTGACTACACCACACCCGAGGAGCTCAGCGCGGCAAGGGAGCGGGTCACGCGTACCGGGGGAATCTTCCGCTATCGCCGGTCGGCGATGGAACTCCCGGCCGACGAGCAGGCACGCCGCGAGGCAGCGGGACGGCCGCATGCGATCCGCTTCGCGATTCCCGATGAAGCGATCGCATGGGATGATGCGGTGCACGGGACGATCTCGTGGCAGGGACGCGATCTCGACGACTTCATCATCCTTCGATCCGATGGCTCCGCGATCTACAACCTTGCCGTGGTCTCGGATGACATCGCGATGGAGATCACTCATGTGATCCGCGGTGACGATCACATCTCCAACACGCCGAAGCAAGTCGCGCTCTATCGCGCGCTGGGGCGCACGCCGCCGGTATTCGCGCACGTTCCGATGATACTGGGTACCGACGGGAAGAAGCTCTCGAAGCGCCATGGCGCGACCGCCGTGGGCGACTACCAGGACATGGGCATCCTCCCAGCCGCGATGCGCAACTTTCTCGCGCTGCTGGGCTGGTCGCCGGGCAACGACGACGAAGTCCTGCCCGAAGCCGAGATGATTGCGCGGTTCACCCTCGAGGCGATCCACGCCAAACCTGCGGTGTTCGACACTACCAAGCTCGAGTGGATGAACGGCCAGTACCTCTCGATGCTCGCTGCGGATGAACTGCTGCCGCCGGTCGAGCGCGAACTGCTTCGCATGGGCGTGACGGCACCTGGCCGCGACATTCGCCCGCTGATCGACGCGGTCAAGGCACGTTCGCGCACCATCGGCCAGGTGGCCGAACAGGTGGCGGTGCGGCTCGACGGCAAGCGGGTGGTGCGGGACGACAAGGGGATCGCACTCGAGCGCAAGATGGGCGAGCGCTTCGCCAGCAGCATCGTGCTCGCGCGTGACGCGCTCTCGGGTATCGCCGAGGCCGACTGGAATGCGCCGCGCATCGAGTTGGTCTTGCGGAATGTTGCGGAGGGGGGCGCGCTCAAGCTGGGCGACCTGATGCAACCCGTTCGCGTGGCACTCACCGGGGGAACAGTGTCCGAGCCAGTGCCTGAGCTCCTCACTGTGGTGGGTCGCGCGTCGAGTCTTGCTCGACTCGGGTTGCACGTCGGCCGCTGACGTCATGCCCGCCCGTCACGGCAGCGCTTTCACCACGAAATCCGTCCTCCGTTTCATCGCGTCCTGTGCCTTGCGTACGGCAAGCGGAATGCTTGACGGCCCGACCACCAGGTCGGTGACGCGAGCGATGGCCTCGACATAGAAATCGCCCCACGCCTCCAGGATCACCTGTTCCCGCGCCCGGTCGGCACGGTGGAAGGTGATCGTGTCACGCGATATCCGCAGTTGGGTTGCCAGCTCTCGTTCTCCCACCAGTTGCAGCTCGCGCAGCACTCCCTCCGCCACCGCGGGCCTGCCGTCAACCATCAGTAGCCCCGCTGTCAGTGCACAGTTCCCGACATTCGCGAGGGTGGTGGCACTCACCTTGTCAATGCGGTCGAGATCGGTGTGGTAGTACTGGTCGGTGAAGTGCCAGAGCAGGACTGCGGGGATCCCCGCATCGAGAAAGGGCGTGTGGTCGCTGCCCCCCTCGAACGGATTGGCACGCACCACCCATCCGGTGCGCTCAGCGCGGGCAAGGCAGCGCTGGCGCACAAAATCGTTCAGCCAGTGACCACGAACTCGGCTGATCGGGATCGGTCCCCCACCCCAATCCGTGTGCTGATCGTCGCCGCGAATCCACACCGCCGACGGATCGGGCATCTTCTCGATCAGGAAGGTGCCACCAGTGAGCGCGGTGGCCTCGCCCACCATGTCGAGCGACATCCCCCAGAACACCTTGTCCCGCCGCCCGGCATCCTCGTCAAGGAATCGCCGCGTCGAACGGATCTCATCGCCCCAGAGGAATGTCATCGTGCGTTGCGGATTGACCGTACCGGCCCGCACCAGCCGTGCGGCAACTCGTGCCATCTCGGCGAGCAGGCCCACGCCGGTGGCGTTGTCGTTGGTGCCCGGCTCCTGCACGTGCGCCGAATACACCATGCGCTGATCGGGAGCTGTGCTCCCGCGGATCTCAGCCACCACCGTGCGCTCAGGGCGCACATCGAATCGTGCGCCCACCATGACCCGTGCCCGAACCGTCCCGCGGGCGAGTACATCGCGAAGGGCCTGCTGCGAGGCCCGGCTCAGGTAGATCGCCCACCCCCGTGACACGGTGTCCAGTGCAATACCGCCGAACTGAATAGCCGTCCGATTCACCTCGGGCCGCAGGTAGCCTGGCAGCTGCTGGGCGACCAGCACCCCGGCGGCGCCGCGGCGTGTGACCGCTGCCGTATACAACTGCGACGCCGCGCTGCGCGCAAAGACGATCTTCCCGCGAACGTCGAGGCGGTCGAGGGTCGCGTCGCTTCCTTCGCCTGCATCGACCACCTCCGCACTCACGCCTCCAGGTGGTGTAGGCCACGAGTTGATCGCCAGCATGTTGCCATTGGTGCGCAGCTCTTGCAGCGGCGCGGTCGAGCCCTCCAACATCACAGACGCGGCCAACGGCTCCCACGCAGGGCTCTGCATCGGGCGCGACTCGATCCGGAATGTGAATCGGTCAGTCGGACGCGCTCGCGATTCCTCCACGTAGCCGGCGATGGCGAGCAGTCGCGCCACAGTGTCGATCGATGCATCGAAGCCCCGGTTGCCGGGGAGCCGGAAGAAACGACCAACGTACGCAGTGGTCGCGCGGGCGCGCGCGCCGGATAGTTCTCGCTCGACTGCCCGCGTGATCGGGACGAACACGCTGCGCTGCTGCGCGAAGAGAGGCCCCGACCCCAGGGTGGTGAGCAGCCCGATCGAGGAAATGAAACGTATACGTGACATCAGACGAACGCCCCGGCACGAAAGCGCCAGCAACGATCGAGCAATTCGTCAAGCCAGCCCCGTCCGATGAATGCATCGACAGCGGCGCTCGTTGCGGCGCGATCCATTCCCCACAGTGCTGCCCGCCGGCCTCCGTCGGAAAAGTCGGCTTGGATGATGACCCGCTCATCCTCCGTCCACACCGTGGGCAGCTCCGTGCTGAATCGACCCGCGACGCCATTGACGCCGGGTCCGCCGATGGTCACCGTTGGACTGTTGTGAAACTGGTTGTTCCCGAACCATGCATCATCGGTCACGACGATCCCTCGGCGATACGGATGACCCGCCCCGCGCACCGCGATTTCCGCCATCAGCCGTGAGGCCGATGCACGATCGGGCGCGTCGACATCGAGGTCCGCGGCGGTAACCACCACGATCGTTTCGTCACGATCGATGAGCTTCATCTCGTTCCTTCCGGTTCATCAGGGGTGGATCGCTGTGCCTTGTCGAAATCGCGACGCCGCTGCGTCTCGTCGCGCAGATGGCCGACGGCATCCTTGAAGTCCGCATAGTTCGAGGCGCGCCGTGCCGCCTCGAACAGGTCCGCGCGCATTGCATTCAGCCGGCGGTTCATGTCAGCCTGCGTGGGATTCGCCTGGATATTGATCGGGATCAGCGCCAGCAGGAACGTCGGCACCCGGATAGGTCCCAGGTAGAACCATTTCGAGTCGACACCAACCTTCTGTCCCCCGATCCTCGTGGTCCAGCTCGGTGGGAGCTGTGGATTCGCCGATTCATCCGCGGCAAGCTGGTCAAGGTAATCCTGGATCATCGCGGTGACTGCGCTATCGACCTTCTCGTCATGGCTGAGCGTACCCATCCGCCCGGCGAGCTCCTGCGGCGAAACCGGCAGCGGCCGCACCCAGAGTCGCCCGCTGGCAAACGCAGGCCGAATGGTGCGTCGGGCGGGGGCCACGCCGGGAGGAGTGGGCGGTGTGAGTGGAATCGACACCGCGGGCTGCGATCGTGGAGGCTGAGCCGGGGGTACTGTTGCCGGGGACGCCACGTCTGGTGTTCGCGAGACGGCCGTCACCGGAACGGCAGCGGGTGCAAGCCGTCTGCCGCGCGTGGGACGTCCGACAGTGGCAACGACGAATGGCGCCATCACCACTTCTGCGCTGCCGCGAGCGCCAGTCAGCTCGAACCGCAGCAACGTTGGAGACCCGGCCCGGTCGACGCTCCGCACCATCGAGATGAAGATGAGCGGCAGGTGCACCACGACGACGGCGACCGGGATCCACCAAGCGGTGCGCTGTGGCGCGGGAAGGCGAAACAGGATCTCAGGCGACGGCACGGCCAACGCTACTCCTGCACGCGTCCAGTGAGATGCCGAGGCGCGTGACAGCCTCCCGGATTCGCGCCGGTGACTCGGTCAGGGCGATGCGGAAAAATCCCTCGCCCCCCGGGCCGAAGCCGCTACCAGGAAGGAGCACGACTCCCTCGGTCTCGAGGGCGCGAGTGGCAAAGTCTGCCGACGCGATGCCGGGAGGAAGCGGGACCCAGAGGTACATCGCGGCGAGGGGTGTGTCGACCGTGAACCCTGCCGATGTGAGCGCATCGACGCCCGCATCCCGGCGCTCGACGAGCTCGGCGACGACCGGCCGCAACAGTTCCTCGGCGTGATCGAGCGTCCACGCACCGGCATACTGCACTGCGAGGAAGGGCCCGGTGTCGACGTAGCTCTTGACCTGCGTGAGCGCTCGTACCAATTCGGGACGCCCCACGGCAAAGCCGAGCCGCCACCCGGTCATCCGGAATGACTTCGAGAGCGAGAAGAACTCGATCGCCACTTCCCGGGCACCATCGATTTCGAAGATGCTCGGTGCCACGTAGCCATCGAAAGTGATGTCGCAGTACGCATTGTCATACGCGAGCACGATTCCGTGTCTGCGGCACGTGGCCACGAGGCGCTCGAGGTACGCCCGCGGTGCAATCGCAGCGGTGGGGTTGTTGGGATAGTTCACATAGACCAGGCGGGTGCGCTCGAGCACCGACGGGTCGAGTCGCTCGAGATCGACCAGGAAGTCTGATTCCGGACGCAATGGCACGATCACGGGTTCGCAGTCGGCGAGGATAGCTCCGCCGATGTAGGACTGGTACCCGGGTTCGGGGATCACGACGACATCACCCGGATTGCACACCCCGAACGTCAGGTGGGAAAGACCCTCCTTCGAGCCGACCAACGGCAGCAACTCGGTCATCGGATCGAAGTGCTGGCCGAATCGGCGCTCGACCCAGCGCGACGCAGCATGACGGAACGCGGGCAGTCCCTGCTGAAAGCCGTAGCGGTGGTTGGCAACCTGCTCCAGTGCCTCATCGAGCGATTCGATGATGCGACGATCGGGGAGGGTGTCGATGTCACCGGCGCCCAGATCGATGACGTCTACGCCCGCCTCGACAAGGCGACGCTTGATGGTCGGGATCCGCGCCAGGGGGTATCCTGGCAGCCGACCGATGCGGTCACTGATCTGGAACGGTTTCATCGACCTTCCCTCACCGGATTGGACAGCAAACCCACCCCGGGGATCTCCACCTCGACCACGTCCCCGGGAACGAGGCGTCCGACACCTTCCGGGGTACCGGTCAGAATCAGGTCGCCGGGCTCGAGTGTCATGATGTGCGTGATGTACTCGATGAGCGCGGGGATCGCGAAGATCATGTCGCCAATGGGCGCGCGCTGTCGCACCTCTCCATTGACGCGCCCGATGATCTCCAAGTTGCCCCAGTCGGCCACCTCGACCACGGACGGACCCGCCGGACAGAAGGTGTCGAAACCTTTCGCGCGACCCCACTGGCCATCGGGCTTCTGCAGGTCCCTGCACGTGACATCGTTGGCGCAGGTAAAACCGCGCACCACATCCATCGCTCTCGCGGCCGGGACTCGCGTGGCGCGTTCACCGATCACCAATGCGATCTCCGCCTCGTACTCCACCTGTTGCGAGACCGCCGGAATCACGATCGACTCGCCGTGGGCGATGAGCGCCGAGGGTGGCTTGAAGAAGAGCATGGGACGCTCGGGCACGGCGTTGCCCAGCTCTTTTGCATGGGCAGCGTAGTTGCGTCCGACGCAGATGATCTTGCTGGGCTGGACCACGTTCATGTCGCTGCTCCGATTCCATGTCGCGCGAAAAAATCCTCGCACTTGGTGCGTACCGCATCCCACGGACCGATCACCCGCTCCGCCGGGGGAAGCCCCTCAAGCAGCATCGCGCCATAGCGCCGCGTCACCACCCTGCGATCGAGAAGCACCACCACGCCGACGTCGGTGGCTCCACGAATCAGCCGACCGAAACCCTGCTTCAGCTTGAGCGCGGCGTGCGGCAGCAGATAACCGAAGAACCCGTCCTCGCCTTGCTCCGTCAGTCGCTCCAGTCGCGCCGCCGTCAGCGGCTCCGTCGGAACCTTGAAAGGTAGCTTTGCCAGCACAAGCCCCCGCAGCGCACGGCCTGGCACGTCGACGCCCTCCCAGAACGAGTCGGTGCCGAGCAGGATCGCGTTGCCGGCATCTCGGAATCGCCTCACGAGATGATCTCGTTGCGCCTCGCCCTGGACGAGCAACGGGAACCGGTCGCCGAGCATGCCGCGCAGCGTCACGGCCGCGCGCCGCAGCGCAGCGTGCGACGTGAACAGGACGAACAATCCGCCGTCGCTGGCCCACGCGAGGTCCGAGACCACCTGTGCCACCGCCGCATCGTGAGCGGCTTCGTTCTCGCGGGGATCGGGGATGTCATCGGGCACGGCGAGCAAACAGTGCGCGCCGTAGTCGAACGGCGACGGAAAGACCTCCTGCACCGTCACGGGAGAATCCTCGCCCGCTAGCCCGATTCGCGACGCGAGGAACGAGAACTCACCGCCAGCAGCGAGCGTGGCGCTGGTGAGCGCGACCATCTCCAAACGGTCGAACAACAGCTCCCGAAGCAGCGGCGCCATGTCGAGCGGTACCGCAGCGAGCTGGATGGTCTGGCCGTTGAACCCCGTGCGCTCCATCCACCGCACCTCCGGCGGGCGGCCCGTTCCCGGGCGCAGTGTTGCATTGAGGCCATCGCTCAGCACCGCCAGCCGCCGCAGCACGCCGCGGCACTCGCCGAGCAGCTGGGTACGACGATCACTCATCTCCCCCTGCGCCATCCTATCAGCCACTGTCTCCATCACATCAGCGATCGAGCGAAATGCTCCGGTTGCCGCCTCCAGCTCGTCCGACAGCCCCGCCTTCCACACATCGTGGCGCGGAAAGTCGTCATCGAGCCGGATCTGTGACGCGCCCGCCTGTACGAGGTGCCCAGCGAGACGGACAAACAACGCCTCCGCCGCACGACGCGCCGCCTGCACACCCGGGAGGAGTCGCTCGCGTATCAGGTCGAGCGACGCTCGGGCCAGCAAGTCATGGGTCGTCGAGAGGTCCCGTTGCAGCGACGGCACCAAGCCCTTGCCGCTGCGCTCGAGTCGATTGAGCAGCCGACGGACACCACGATTGCTGACCTGCACGCCGAGATGCGCCGCCGTGACGTCCTCGAGATGGTGCGCCTCGTCAAGGATCAAACGCTGATACGGCGGCAGCACTGCCGCCTCCTCCCAGTTGTCCGACGCCTGCCTCACTGCCAGGTCTGCGGCGAGGAGATGATGGTTCACCACGACCACGTCGGCCTGTGCAGCCCGGCGGCGTGCCTGAAACACGAAACACTGGTCGAAGTGCGGGCAGCGGAGCCGCGTGCACAAGTCGGCCTCGGCGGCAACTTCGTCCCACACCTCCGAGCTCGGCTGTACCGGGAGGTCGGCAAGTGTTCCATCGCTGGTGTGAGATGCCCATGCCGCAATCTCCATCAACTCGTCAAGTTTTTCCGCCTCGAGCAGCGACTGCTGACTTGCCGCCGCGACGTCGAGACGTGCCCGGCAGAGGTAGTTTCGCCAACCCTTGAGCAACGCAAAGGTGGGCGTGTACTCCGCGTCACCCAGGGCTCGACGGAGCAACGGCAGGTCCTTGCCGACCAACTGCTCCTGCAAATTGATGGTGTTGGTCGAGATGACGGTGCGTTCCTTGTTGGCGCGAGCCCACGCCAATGCCGGCACCAGATACGCGAACGACTTGCCGACGCCGGTGCCCGCCTCGAGCAGCAGCACGCCCCCATCGTTGTAGGCATCCACCAGGTGGGCGGCGAGATCGCGCTGGCTCTGGCGATCCTCGTAACCGCCCAGTTCCCGCGCGACCGGTCCGTGCTCGCCCAACAGGTCGATCACCTCGAACGGGTCGAGACGCACGTTCGCGCGTTCCTTCGGGACCTCCACCACCACGTAAAGTCGTTCACCGGTGTTGTCGACGATCCCGAAGCCGATTCTGGCGTCGTGCGCGCGCGCCGCGATCGACAGGTCGGCCATCGACGGCTCGAGGTGTCCGCCGGGGTGATTGTGGAGCAGCATCTCGCCGGGACGCGCCGTACCCGGCATCGCCAGCACACAGTCGGCGGTCCCGCGGGCGACGGCACGGGCCGCCGTGATAGCGCCTGTATCATCGACGGTCGCGACGAAGCACACCTCGTTCCCGCCCGCGGCGGCAACCTCCCGACGGATGAGGTCGCGCACCGTGGGGGCGAGGCGGGACACCTGCCCCGACAGTGCGGTCACGTCTTCAATTCCTTCTTCTTGGCCGCAGGAAAGAGGACGTTGTTGAGGATCAGCCGGTATCCCGGCGAATGGGGATGCAGCGACAGATCCGTTGGCGCATCGCCGATGGCGTGCTGCGGATCCTCCGGGTCGTGGCCCCCGAAGAAGGTCCACGTACCTTGGCCGCGATCACCGTGGATGTACTTGACCCACGGCGCTCCCGCCTCGTCGGCCAGCACGGTGACACCAGGCTTGAGCGCGGTGCGGCGAAATGAGGTGGTGAGACCGAAGAAATCGGGGATCACCTGACGGTGGTTCTGCACCAGCATGCTCGGCACCGGATCGATCTTCGCCGCAAAGTTGAAGAGCGCGAAGGCACCGAGTGGCTGCCGGTTGATGCCATTGACCTGGTGACCGTCGATGTCGCTGAACACCGCCAGGGACGGCGAGAGCTCGAGTGATGCATGGGAGAAGGCAAAGGCGCGACTCCAATCAAGGCGCGACGCAGCGTCCGGATTCATCGGCGTGCCGTCGGAGTACGCGGCAGCGATGTCCACCCCATCGCTTGCGAGCGCGAGGTCGAGCGTCTCGGTCGCCGTGCACATCGCAAACAGAAACCCGCCGCGATCGACGAACGCGGCAATCCGGCTGGCCACCGCATGCTTCGCGGCGGGCACATTCGGGTAGCCCAGGCGCTGCGCGGTACCGCGATTCAGCTCCATCATCGCTTGCAGCCAGGGCGAGCCCGCATAGTTGATCACAAACTTGGAGAACTGGCCGGTAAAGTCCTCGTGGTGCAGGTGCAACCAGTCGAACGGTGCCAGTCCGTCGTTGATCACCTCGGGGTCCCAAATGCGGTCATACTTGATGCCGGCGTACTGCAGCACCATCGTTACCGCGTCATCCCAGGGTGCGGCATCGGGTGGCGCATACACCGCAACCTTCGGTGCCTTCTCCAGGGGCACGGCGTCGGCATTCGTTGCCTGCACCTCGCCGCGAATGGTAGCTGTCGACACGTCGTCAGCCGATTCGATGCTCACACCATTGAGGATCGCATCGCGCTGCAGTGCCTCTGTCGCAGGGAACAGGAATGCGCCGCCGCGGTAGTTGAGCAACCACTCCCCCCGGTCCCCCCGCTCCAAGGCGCGGAATGCCACGCCGTACGCCTTGAGGTGATCAGTCTGCGCCTCATCCATCGGGACGACAAACGATGCACGACGGCCAAGCGCGGAGAGCACCCGTCTCGGTGCAGGCACCCAGAGAGCGCCCGCCACGGCACCGACCCGGATGAAATCGCGTCGATCCATCATTCACCCCCCGGCGTGGCGCCGCGCACCTGGTCATAGAGGCGGCGCGCCTCCGGGACGATGGCACTGTCGGGAAACTCAAGCAGCAACGACTCCAGCAGCGCGCGGGCCGAGTCACCGCGCCCGCCCAATCGCTCTACCCGGGCCAGCGCATATCGTGCCTCGGCGGCGGACGCCGGCGCTTCGGCCACATCCGCGGCGCGCCACAATCGAGCGGCGGCGGCGGTGTCACCCTGTGCTACCGCGAGATGACCAGCGAGCAGTCGGCACGCCGCGGCACCGGGCGGCTCGAGCTCCGCCGCAATCGCCTCAAGTCCAGCGATCGCACGCGTGGTGTCGCCCACTTCGACCGCGGTGATCGCATCGCCGAGCGCCCGCATGGTGTCGCGACCAACCGCCTGCAACAGCACAAGGAGCGTCACCCGCTCAACCGCGTGCTCCCGCTGGGTGTCGTAAGGGCCGGCGATCCGCAGGAACTCTATCGCGCCCGCGAGATCGCCCTGCAGAAGGCGAATCCGCCCGCGCAGGTCAAACCCCGCGACGCTGGAATCGGACGAGACGATCGTGTCCGCGCGTGCAAAGTTTCCGCGTCGTGCGTGCGCGAGCGCGACACGGCGCGACTGGCGTTCCCGTTCGTCGGCATCGAGCAACGGAAGCAACTGGGTGAGCACCCGGTCCGCCTCCTCGGCGCGTCCCTCGGCGAGCAGCACGCCGAGGAGCGTGGCAGATGCCGTCGTGGCAATACCATCCGGTGCAGCGGGATCGGCCGCAACAACCGCCAGCAGCCGCCTAGCATCGGCCTCGTCGCCCGCGTCGGCATAGGCACGAGCGGCATCCATGCGGGTGCGGAGTCCGGCCTGCGGCGCCTCCCGCGCTGCGATCGCCTCCAACAGTGCGCCCCGTGCGCGAAGTACCGCCGGCTCCTCGCGGCTCCTTGTTTCCTCGACCATCGCGCGCAGCAGCGCCACAGCCTGCTCGTCGCTCGCCGGCAACGATCCGAGCGCAACCCCGGCGCCAAGGGCGATGTCGCCCCAGCGTGCCTCCAGAAGCGCGCGTACGCGCGGTGCCTCGACCGACGGCGACCCGTCGAGCGCTGCCCGGATGGCGGGACGCTGCGTCACCGGTGCGCGGGCGAGCGCAGCAACCGCGGACATCCGGTATGCCGCTTGCGCGTCCGCAGCCCGCAACCATTCCTGTGCTGCGCCAGCCCAATTGCCGTCGAGTTGCAGCACCTGCGCCAACTCCGGCGCCAGCGCACCGGGGCGACCCAGCGCCCGCCGTCCCGTCTCCAGCGCGCGCCGCGCACTCTCGCGGTCGCGCCCCTCGACCGCAGCGATCGCCCATTCCCGGTACGGTCCTTCGGCGCCTGGTTCGATCTGCGCCCACCGTCCAGCATACCGGGCCGCTGAATCCGCCTGATTCGACCCGGCAAAAATTCGCACCGCGAGCCCGAGGAGCCCGACGTTGAGCGAATCGGTGTCGAGCGCGCGCGCCAGCCTCGGAGCGAGCTCGGCGCCGCGGCCCAGCGGGACCAGGACGCGCTCAAGGCCGTTGAGTGCGCCACCATCTGTGGGGCGCTCATCGAGCACGATGTTGTACTGCATCGCTGCTTCGGCATACTGGCCCCTGCGTTCGGCGGACTGGGCGCGAGTCATCGGCTGACTCAAGTCGCGAATCTGCGCTTTTAGCTCCATCGGCAGGACGGCGGCAACAGCAAGCAGCGCTGGCAACGAATACCCGCGACGCCACTTCATGGCGACCCGACGTCGGCGAGGCGCCGGAAGTAGTCGAGCACCCGGCGCCGATCGTCGGGGCTGAGACGCTGCAATGATTCCCAGCTCGGAAGGCGGACGACGTTGTCGCGAAGTGCTGTCGCGTCAAGGCGGCCCGGCAATGCCACAACCACGCCCTGCGGCGCCTCGCTCCGTCGCTCCTTGGTGTCGTCCTGTTCCTCTCCCTGGAGCATCCGTCCGGCGTCAAGCATCCGGCGGAAGAGTCGCTGCTGGCGCTCCACCGTCTCGCGCGACAATCGTCCAGCTTCAAGGTTTCGGGAGACGTCCATCGCCTCACGCGCCATCTCGCCTGCGCCGGGGACCTGCCCAGCGGCACGCATCCGCTCAAGTTGCTGCGCCAAAGCCCGCTGCTGCATCGCGAGCTGCATCAACTGCTGCATCCCGCCCTCGCCCTCCTGCAGCATTCCTTGTCCCTGCTGCGCCATGTCCCCCTGTTTGCCTGCCATCTGCTGCATCTGCTGCATGGCTTCCTCAACGCCGCTGCCCGACTTGGAACCGCCGACCTTGTCCCGACTGCGTAGCAATTGGTAAGCAGCCACCGCGAGCGCATCGACGGCATTCCCCGCCTCGTCAGCCGCTTCGCGGAGATTTGGACTCGCAGACGATACCGCGTCGAGCGCTGCCCGCATCGACACGCGTGCGGCTCCGAATGCCGAGGCAATCTGCGGCGAAACAAGGGCGTTCTTCGACGCGGCCTCGATAACCTGCATCAGCACCTTCGTCGCTCCCTCCTCCAACAGCCCCTGCTCGGTGCGAGCGGCAGTCACCAGAGCCCCTCGCCTGAAGCCCTCCGCCACCGTCTGTTGGCGCTGGGCAAGTCGCGACGTCTCGGCAAGTGCGCGGTCGAGTGCGTTCGTGACCTCCTCGCGCATCGCGCGCTGCATCTCCTCGCGCTCCTCATCGATCTGTTGTTCGAGTTCACCAAGTTCCTGCTCCGCCGCCTCGCCCGACGACTTCGCGTCCTGCTGCTTTCCGTCGCGTGACTGGCTAGCGGCCTGTCGCATCTTCTGCGCGGCAGCGCGCGCCTGTCGTGCTGCCGCACCCATGCCGTCCTTGGTATGCTGCGGCTGCACTTTTGCCGCAGCCCGGTCGAGCGTGCTCGCCAGTGAATCGGTCGCCGCCGCCAACGACTCCTCCGCGCGCGAGGCCGCCGCGGCGCTGTCCGGCTTCCCGATCTTCTGGTTGACGTCCTTCTGGGCGTCGGCCAGGCGGCGAGCCTCCTGCGCCATGTTCGCCATTTCCGTCTCGAGCGCCGCCCGTTTGAACAGATCGCGTGCACGCTCCAGCGCGTCGCGCAAAGCGGCCTGCTGCTTCGCAAGGTCAGTCAACGCTTCGCGAGTGCGTTCGCTGTCGAGGGCTTTCGTGGCCGCCCGGAGTTCGTCGAGTTTCTGCCTTAGCTCGGGCGTCATCGCGTCGTCGATCAGCTTGCGGATCTCGCCGAGTTGTGCCGCGAGAGCGGAATCGGCGAGTCCCTCGCGCTCGGCCGCACGCTCGAGTTCGCTGACGGCCTGCCTCGCCTGCTCAGCCTGCGTCATCAATTGTTCTTGTGCCTGGGCGGAGGCCTCCGCTTTGCGCGCGGTTTCGACGGTCATGGGGTCGGGGTCGGACCCGCTCGACCTGGCCTCAGCACGCCGACGTTCCTGCGCGAGGTCTGCCGTCTGTTGCTGCATCCGTCGCGCCCGCGTTGCCAACGAATCCAGCGCGGTCGCGGTCTCCCCGGTGGCCTGGGAGCGTAAATCTTGCTGTTCCCCGGCGGTCGGGATTCGTACGGAAAACTCACGAGAACGCCCAGCGTGGCGCGCTGGTGCGTTGTCGGTGGCAGTTGCGGTGTAGAACATCGTGTCACCGGCACGTAGGCCTAGCACTGCAAGGTCGAGCGCCGTTGCCACGAGCGCACGGTCACTCGCAGCATCAGGGAGCGGCAGAATCGTGCGTTTTACGGTGCCCCGCGCACCGATCCGCCATTCTATGGCTGTTCCCGACACGCCGTGATCGTCTTGCACGGAGATTACCACCGCAAGCGACATCGACGGCGGCGCCACGGTGTCGACTCCGGGCACGGCCACCTCGACTGACGGCGCGCTGTCGGCCACGATTCGCACTGGTAGCGCTGGTGACTCTCCGTCGAGTGTGGCACCCGATTCCAGGGCCACCCGCAGCACCCAGGTGTCGTCGCGACGCGGTACCAATTCACCATGAAATGCGTCACCCGCCACGTCGAGCCGTGTCGTGCCGCCGCTGGCGTCGAGCCGTGCCTCGCGGACTGGCGCGGTGGCGCGACCGTTCACTGCAAGCCGCGTCCCCTCGGGAAGCACCAGCGTATCGCCCCCAACGGTGAATGTCTCGGACTCGAGCCCCAGGTAGGCCGGATAGTGGGCGGTAGCCGTGAACGCGCCGAGGAATGCCGGTAGGCGAACTTGGACGCGCACTTCAGCCGACCGCCGACCGCCGGCCTCGAGGCGCGCCACCATATCAGCACTGAGCGGTGGCGTGACATGCGTGGCTGCGCCGTTGGCGTCGAGAATCACCTCAGTGTCGTGCCACGCCTCGCCCGGTGAGCGTGTGGAAAGCGTCGCCCGACCATGCCCGATGGCGCGGAGCCGAAAGGTTGCCGTGCCGCCACGCTGCACGATTGGTGTCACAGCGTCGAGGCGCACCGCGCCGGTGATCGCTTCCCACGCCTCGTGCGGGTGCCAGAGGCGTGCCGTGGTGCCACGCGCGGGGCGCGCGGCGACGAGCGCCACCAGCGCGATGCCAGTTACCACGAGGGCGCGCCTGGCGCGGTGCACCTCGATGTCGACCTGCGGCGCAAGCGCAGCACCGGCACGCTCAGCGACATCCTTGGCAGAACGGCGCAGCGCAGCGTCGTGCAGTTCACTGCTGGTCCCGGTCGCCGCACCGTCGAGCACCGTGGTGAGCGAACCGCGCCGCCACCCACCGTCCATTTCCAGACGGCGCGCTACGTGCCACGGACCAAGCGAGCGGATTGCGTGTCGCCCCCAAGTGAGTCCGGTCAGCACCGCGATCAACAACCCCACCCATACCGCGAGCACCCAAGCCGGGGCGTCGAGCACGCCCAGGCGGAAGAGCCACGCCGCCACCGCGAGCAACACTGCCGCCGACGTCACACCAAGCATCAGGCGCGCGAGGCCACTCGCTCCACGGAGGAGTCGGGCTGCGGAATCAAGCGCGTCGTCAAGAATGGGGGAGTTCATCCTCCCCAGCCAACCGCGTACGCGAACAAGTTGATGCCCATACGGAGCGCCGCTTCGTGCTTCGCCGCGGCGTCGCCGTGGACCTCGGGATCTTCCCAGCCATCGCCCAGGTCCGATTGATACGAGTAGAAGACCGCGAGTCGGCCATCAACGAAGATCCCGAATCCCTGCGCCGGCTTGCCATCGTGCTCATGGATCTTCGGCAGTCCATCGGGAAAGGCGTACATCAGGCGATACACCGGGTGATCGCGCGGCACCTCGACCAGCGACCGATCGGGGAATACCCGTGCGATTTCGCGTCGAAATGATTCATCGAGACCGTAGTTGTCATCGACGTGCAGGAAGCCGCCCTGGATGATCCAGCGGCGGAGGATGCGCACTTCCTCATCGGTGAAGCGGATGTTGCTGTGACCCGTGGCGTGAAGGAATGGGACATCCCAGAGTTCGGGATCGGTAAGCCGCACGGCGCGTTCCTGGGCGGCTGTTCGCAGCGCGGTCCGCTCCCTGATTGCCCGGAGCAGATTGGGAAGACTGGACGGGTTCGCGTACCAATCGCCGCCACCATCGTAGTGCAGCCGACCGATCGTGAGTGCAGCGTGCTCGGCGCGCTGCGCCGGTAGCGCGGCACAGAGCAGCATGGCAACACCGGTGAGGCAAGCACGAAGGGTCACGGTTCGTCCGTCACGAGTCGGTAGGCGTCGTTGCGCGAGAGTCCGTAGCGCGCGGTCACCATACGCACCGTGTCCTTGCGGGATTCGCCCGCAGCGAGATGTGCGCGGATCTGCGCGATCACCTCCTCCGGATCGGGCGGCGGCGGCGCACCGTGCCCCGCAGGGCAGGCGGCGAGGATCACGGTCACCTCACCCCGAACCGGTGCATTGTTGTACCACGCGAGGAGCTCCGAAGTGGTTCCGCGCCGGAACTCCTCATGCATCTTGGTGAGTTCGCGTGCCACCACCACGACCCGCTCGCCCCCTGCCACCGCTTCCAGATCGGCGAGCAGGGCAGCCAGACGCCCCG
The DNA here is from genome assembly GCA_039915685.1 of Gemmatimonadales bacterium. Classification (GTDB taxonomy): domain Bacteria; phylum Gemmatimonadota; class Gemmatimonadetes; order Gemmatimonadales; family GWC2-71-9; genus Palsa-1233. Next base: position 16,624 of record JBDSMU010000138.1, read on the forward strand.
GCGCCTCGAAAAAGACCACGCTCCACGGCTCGATCGCCGCCCGAGCCAACAATTCCTTTCGGTCGCGGCCCTTTCGGGGAATGAAGCCCAAAAACAGGTACCGATCGCCTCCGAGCCCGGAGGCCGAGAGTGCCGCCGCGACAGCGGAGGGGCCAGCGACCGGCACAACCGTGACACCGGCCGCCCGCGCAGCCGCTACGAGCAGATGACCGGGGTCGCTGATCGCCGGTGTCCCGGCGTCGGTCACCAGCGCTACGCTCCGCCCCTCGGCGAGGATCCCGAGTAACGACTCGGCACGGCGCTCATCGGAATGGGCGTGGTACGACACCAGTCGGGGGTGAGCGTCGATCGAGGAGAGCAGGCCCTTGGTGCGACGGGTGTCCTCGGCGGCCACCGTATCAACGGTTCGCAGCGTTTCGGCCGCCCGCGGCGAGAGGTCGCCGAGGTTGCCGAGGGGCGTCGCGACAACGTAGAGCGTACCGGGTGTGACCATGCGGGAATGATAAGAGGATCGAGGGGCCGATTCGGACAATGGAGCGGCGGGACGCAACACGGGCCGGCGCCTCGCAGTGAGGTACCGGCCCGTGTGTCCCGCCTTGGCGCGGTTACGCCGCCAGGTGCTGGGTGATCTTTGCCTCGTAGGCGCCGCGGGGGTTGGCACCCACCACCGTATCGACGTGCTTGCCATCCTTGAAGAACAGCACCGCGGGAATCGAGCGGATGTTGTACTTCACGGCGGTCTGCTGATTCGAGTCAACATCAAGCTTGGCGATCTTCGCCTTTCCCTCGTAATCCTTCGCAAGCGCGTCGAGGGTGGGGGCGATCATCCGGCACGGACCGCACCATTCCGCCCAGAAATCGACCACGACCAGGCCCTTGGCCTGGCCAACTTCGGTCTCGAACGTTGCGTCCGTCACTGCTACTGTTGCCTCACTCATTGTTGCACCACTCCTGTCACTGCCCTGTTAAGTTCCGTCGCCATGAAGCCGTCCATTGCTCACATCGGAATCGCCGTCCTGAACGTCGAATCCGCCCTCGCATTCTACCGAGATGTGCTCGGCGTTACCGTGCGCGGACCCGAAACTGCTGACGGTGCGCGCATCGTCCACTTGGAGTTCGGCGAGTCGGACGTCGAGCTGCTCGAACCACTCGACGCCGATTCGCCGATCGGCCGCTTTCTGGCCCGCCGCGGACCGGGCATTCACCATGTCTGCTATCGGGTCGACGATCTCGACCGCGCCCTCACGGCATGCCGCCAGCAGGGATATACCCTGATTGATGACTCGCCCCGCGCGGGAGCGGGTGGATGCCGCATCGCATTCTTGCATCCCAAGGCGACAGACGGCATCCTCATCGAACTCACTGAGACCCCGCGATGAACGCGCCTGCAGGATCATTAATCAGGCCGGAGAAACGCTACGCTACTGGCCGGAGTTCCCGGTCGGCATCCCCGATCCCTCGCAGGGCTTGTTCACAGTTCCCGCCTGCGCGAGGTCAAACTGGTTGACGATCCACCGGTTGCCCGAGCGCACCGTGGTCACCGGCAAGGTCACCTTGCACGGGCCTCGTGAGAGCTCGGTCGTGACCAGCATGCGGTCGGACCGCGGCGTAGACACCTCGCCCAGGGTCCGGATCGTTACGCCGCGGAGGTACGATTGCATGATGACCATCCGGCGGCCAAACTCTTTGGGCTCACCGGTCGAGGCGGCGGAGCCTTTCTCGGTGCCCCACAGTTCCGACATCCGGGTGAGATTGCTGTCCGATGCGGCGAGCATGAACTGCTCGACCGCCAGTGAAGGGGTGTTCGCGGCACCGGCCTGCGTGACATTCGAAGCAGCGCAACCGAGGGTCGCGCCGACGATGGAAAGTTGAGCAAGTATGGAAGCGCGCACGGGAACCCCTCCTGGGGCGGTGAAGTGACGAAACGTACACACCGACACTACTGAATGCGACCACAACGACTCTACGTGAATGTCGATCACGTGGCGACCGTCCGTGAGGCGCGCCACACCGACGAACCATCCCCGGTCGACGCGGCGCGAGAAGCCGAAGCCGGTGGTGCGGACGGGATCACGATCCACCTTCGGGAGGATCGTCGGCACATCCAGGATGCCGACGTCCACGCCATCGCCGCGGGCGTGGCCACCGTGTGCAACCTGGAGCTGGCGGTCAGGGAGGATATCGTCACCCTCGCCTGCGAGCTGAAGCCGTATCAGGTGACCGTCGTGCCGGAGCGGCGGGACGAGCTGACCACCGAGGGGGGCCTCGACCTGCTTGGGCGTCGCGATCCAGCGCTTCGGACTAGCTTGCGCCGACTCGATGAGGTGGGCATCCATGTTGCACTGTTCATCGACCCCGACCTCGCGGCCATCGACGCCGCGAAGGACCTCGGGGTGCCGGCGATCGAGTTGCACACCGGGCGATACGCGGGCAGCTGGCGTGATGGCGACGCTGCTCTCGATGAACTGCTTCGCGCCGCCGCGCACGCTGCCGACCTCGGCCTCGCCGTCCACGCGGGACACGGGCTCACCTACGAAAATGTCGAGCCGGTCGCGCGCATCGAGGAAATCGAGGAGCTCAATATCGGACACAGTATCGTGAGTGCATCCCTCTTCATGGGGATCCGATCGGCCACTGCGACCATGCGGGCGCTGATGTCGGCGGCCCGCGCATGAGCACCGCCTCCCGTCGTGCCGACTTCTTCGTGCTTGAAGCCGCCGAGTACGTCAATGACCTCAATCAGCTGGTGTCGCAACGCGAGCCCCCGGACGCCGAACGGCTGGTGCGCGGAGCTCGAGCGCTGCGTGGCGCAGCGCTAATGGCTGGGTTGGGCACGTTCGCCCGCGCGTCGGCGTCCCTCGAAAGCATCGCTCGGGGTGTCCGAGACCACGAACTCGCATGGGATCCACACGCCCGACGGGGGTGGCAGGAGGGCCTGGCAGCGCTCCGTGGGCTGGTTGGGCGCGCCACCATATGGGCCGCTGACGATGACCGGCAGGCGCTGGCGTTGTCGGAGCGGCTGGAGCGGATCGCTGGCGGGCAGGCGACGCCGGAAATTCTCCCCCCGCAGGCGGCAGCGCTGACCCCAGGTGTCCGGGCCTTCATCGCCCGGGAATCGGTCTTGATCGCTGGGTCACTGGAAGAGGCCGCCCGAGCATTGGCTCCCGTGCCGCCACCGGCAGCACTTGCAGCGGTGCTCGAACGGATGCGAGCCCTGCGTGGACTGGGCGCATCCACTGACCTCACGCCCCTCCCGGAGCTTCTCGACGCGATGGAGGTCGCAACCCGCACCTTGCTCGACGATCACCCCGCCCCACTCGATGCCGCCAGTGTGTTCACCGACGCCGCACACGCGCTGGGCGAAATGGCCCGCGGGATTGCTGCTAGTGGCCGGGTGACGGCTCCAGCGGCGCTGGACAGCGTCGCGCGTCGATTACTCAGCAGTTACACGAGTGAAGCCGATGTGGTGCTGATAGCGTCACTCGCGCCCGACGGCGCCGATTCGGTCATACACCGGGGCGCTCTACCACCGCAGGCCGACACCGATCCGCTTCCCGTCGAGCTGGTGAGCGTGGGCGACCACCTCGTCCTCGCCGCCGACTCGCTGGCCCGCACCGAGGGTTCCGCCGCGCGAGACCTGCGGCTCTTCGTGCTCCACCGAACGCTTTCGACGATGCCGTCGCGTAGTGGCACCGCCCGCTTCCTGTTGCCGATGACCAACGCCATCCGACTCGCGGTCGCCGCCGGCGTGCCTAGCTCCCAGCCCGACGCATTTTTGAAGCTGGTGCGCGATTGCGGCCAGTTTCTGGTCAACGCTGGCAGCGAGCAAGATCAGGCCGTACTCCGAGCGGATCGCGATCGCATCCTGTCGGGCGTGTCCGGGGCAGCAGCATTGTCCGCCGTGCCGACCGCAGCACCGAATGACCATATCGTGCCGATTGAACAACTCGCTTTCGATGATATCGATGCGGTGATCGACATCGCGACATTAGGATACGATGCCGACGTCGTCGACATTGCGACGCTTGCTCCCGACGACGATGTGGTCCCGATCGAATCGCTGGCGCCGGACGCAGCCCCAGCATCGCCCGATGGCATCCCGTCATACGCCGAAGGAGAGCCGTCACGCCTTGAGGTCGCGTTCCGGAAGCGCCGGGCTCTGACACGCGCCGAAACAGTCGCGTCATCGGTGTCGACCGCCGACACCGTCGAGATGCCGGTGGTGGACATCGTCACGCTGCTCTATCGCGGCCCCCGCGCGCTCGATCGCATGGCCGAATTGCACGCGGAGCTGTCCCCCATGGTGCGTGAAGGCACGAGCACCACACTCTCTCTCCTGCCACTGATAAAAGAGCTCGCCGACCTGATCCCGCTGGCGCGTGACGACGGCTGAGCCGCGCTGGCGGCGCGCGCTCAAGCTCACGCTCGGCATTGCTGTGTCAGCGGCGATGGTGTGGTACGCATTCAAGGACCAGCCGTTCCAGAGCGTCTGGGCTGAGATCACGGAAATGCATGTGACGCCGATGCTCGGCGCAATCGTGCTCGCGACACTCTGTTTTCCGCTCAGGCTCCCGCGGTGGCGAGCGCTGCTGCGACGTGATGACGGCACCCCTGTATCCGACGGCGCGATGTGGCACGCGATCGCGATCGGCTTCGCGGCGAACAACACGCTGCCATTTCGGGCCGGCGAGGTGTTGCGCGTCGCGGTGGTGAGCCGGCTCGGTCGGATCCCGTTCGCCACAGCGCTGTCCAGTCTGGCGGTCGAACGGGTTCTTGATGCCCTCGTTGTCGTCGCGCTGCTCGTGCTGGGCCTTCTCAACGCCGGTTTCGGCAGCAATGTGACGCTACCGGGGTCAACGGCGCCGATAGCGACCACTGCAGTGCGTGTCGGCATGGCGTGCGCAGTGGCACTCGGCATCGCTGCGCTGGCAGCGGCGTGTTCCAGCACCACGCTGAAGCTGCTCGATCGAATCTTGCCTCAGGGCCGGTTTGGGCGCGCGCTGCACGACCTCGCGGCAAGGATGCTCGGCGGTCTGAAGGCGCTCCGCGATCCGCGCCTTGCAGGTTCGGTGGCGGGCTGGTCGGCGGTCATCTGGCTGGTCAACGCCGCAGCGTTCTGGATCGGCTTCCGTGCGTTCGACATTGTTGTTCCGTTCACCGCAGCGCTGATCCTGCAGGGCGTGCTCCTGATCGGGATCGCGATCCCGCAGGCGCCCGGATATGCGGGTTTCTTCGAGCTTGTGATCGTCAAAGTGCTGGCCCTTTACGGCGTACCGGAAAGTGTTGGACTCGCCTTCGCGCTCACCTACCACGTCACGACATTCATTCCGATCACCGCGCTCGGCGCGTGGTCGGCAACCCGACCGGGCATCACACTCAAGCAGCCAGCGGAACCCGCGTGACCGACACCCTGACGGCCGATTGTCGCGCAAAGGTGAATCTCGTCCTCAGGGTGCTGGCGAGGGAGAGTGATGGTTACCACGGCATCGAGACCCTCTTCTGTCGGATAACCCTCGCCGATACCGTGTCCGTCACCCGCACCGATCGCGAGATCGCGCTCACCGTCGAAGGCGCCGATGTCGGACCCGCGCAGGAGAATCTGGCGTGGCGCGCGGCCGATCAGGTGCTTGCCGCAACCGGGCACCGGTTCGGCGTCGCTATGCACCTCGTCAAGCGAATTCCAGCGGGCGGTGGACTTGGGGGTGGGTCGAGTGACGCCGCGCAGGTGCTGCACCTCGTCAATCGCCTCGCTGGTGACGCTGTGCCCCGCGCTGAGTTGATGCAGATGGCGAGCCGGTTGGGAGCCGATGTGCCGTTCCTCGCGAGCGACGCCCCGCTTGCACTGGCTTGGGGTCACGGGCAGCGGCTGCTGCGGCTCCCGCCACTCCCGCCGCTTCCGATGCTCCTCTTGATTCCTGGTGTGGCGGTGCCGACCGCACATGCGTACCAATGGGTCGACGAGATCAGGTCGAGTGCGGGCCGCCGGGGTGCGGTGACCCTTGACACCGAAGTACTGTCGAATTGGAGCGACATCGCACGCCTGGGCGGCAACGATTTCGAGGCGGCGGTGTTCGGTCGGTTTCCGGCGATTCGGAGCGGATTCGAGGCGATGGTCAACACGCGACCGTTGCTCTGCCGGATGAGTGGAACGGGAAGCACCTTGTTCGCAGTGTACCGTAACGCCCGCGACCGGGACGACGCGATCAGGCAGCTTGGTGCGAAGCATGGGCAGGTGATTGCCACGGAGGCGGGATGAGTGGATCCGGTCTTGTGCTACCCGTCCGGGCCCGCACTCGCTTTCTTTAGGAGACTGCCCCGTCGTCCAATGGCAAGACCCCGGTCTTTGGATCCGGTTATCGTGGTTCGAATCCACGCGGGGCAATGCAGGTTGAGAGGTTGAGAGGTTGAGAGGTTGAAGGTAGGAAGGGAGGGATTCCACTGTGGACCCCTTAACCTCTCAACCTTTCAACCTCTCAACCTCTCAACCTTTCAACCTCTCAACCTCTCAACCCTTCCACCTGCAGGGCTCTGCTTGCCCCTCCCTCCCCCCCGCCGCTATCTTTTCGGGCTGTCGTTATGGCGGAAATGCCCCTGTCGTCCAAGCCTATGCTCCTGCTTAGCGGATCGGCCAACCGACCGCTCGCCGAGGAGATCGCCCAGCAGCTGGATACCCAGCTCTGCCGGGTGACGCTGAAGCGCTTCGCCGACGGGGAGCTTTTTGTCCGGATAGACGAGAATGTGCGGGGCCGGGACGTTTACGTCATACAGTCGACGAACCCGCCCGCCGAGAACCTGATCGAGCTGCTGCTGTTGATGGATGCGGCGCGGAGGGCGAGTGCGGCTCGGATCACGGCGGTCATTCCCTACTTCGGGTATGCGCGACAGGACCGTAAGGACCAGCCGCGGGTCGCGATCTCGGCGAAACTGATGGCGAACATGGTGTCCAAGGCCGGGGCCGATCGCGTACTCGCGATCGACTTCCACCAGCACCAATTGCAGGGGTTCTTCGACCTGCCGGTCGATCACCTGTATGCGGCCCCGGTGTTCGTGAACCATTACCGCCAGAAGAACTTGACCGACCTGGCCGTGGTGGCACCCGATGTCGGCTCGGCGAAGATGGCGCGCGGTTTTGCGAAGCGGCTCAACGGGTCGCTGGCGATCATCGACAAGCGCCGCACCGGGCTGAATGTGGCAGAGGTATTGAATGTGGTGGGCGACGTGAGCGGGAAGGATTGCATCATTCCCGACGACATGATCGACACCGGCGGGACGATGGCAGAGGCCGTTCATGCGCTCAAGCGCCTGGGCGCCAAGGACGTCTATATCTGCGCGACGCACGCGCTGCTGTCGGGTCCAGCTGTCGAACGGCTGTCCGCGGCACCGGTGACCGAGATCGCGGTCACCAACACGATTAACCTTCCGCCCGAGCGCCACTTCCCGGCGCTCAAGGTGCTCTCGATTTCGGGACTCCTGGCCAAGGCGATCGGATACACGCACAGCGACCAGTCGGTCAGCGCGTTGTTCGACTGATGACGGTGGC